>QVQF01000064.1 GCA_003584895.1 Methylococcales bacterium | reverse complement strand
AAAGTACTCGCCGAAAACACTCCATCATATAGTTTAGAACTAATCCCTGAGCAAATCAGCAATATGGATGAAACCTTATTGGGTCTGCAAGCGCTACTAGATATTTCCTCAGATAAAATCGAACTTTTTCAAAAATTACGTAAACGCCAAAAACGATTCGTTAGTACCCCTCTATTATTAAGTATGAATGATGAGGAACTAGCTAAATTTGCAGTATCAAGACCCTATTTTCCTGGCGTTGACATTCATACCCGATTAGTACGACATTACCCCTACAGTGATTTAGCTGCACATATTATTGGTTATGTGAGTCGTATTAATGAATCAGAATTAAAAGACTTGCCTATTTCAGAATATAGAGGCTCAACACATATCGGGAAATTAGGCATAGAGAGCTCTTATGAAAATGATCTACATGGGAAAACAGGTTATGCTGAAATAGAAACCAATGTACAAGCTCGATTACTTAACACGCTTAACGAAGTTAACCCAGATCCTGGGGCAGACCTCTATTTAACACTCGATATTGATTTGCAAAAAACAGCCTATAATGCACTCACCGGCTTTAATGGCGCGGTGGTGGCAATCGACATTAAAACCGGAGGTGTTTTAACGCTAGTCAGCCGCCCTGGTTTTGACCCTAATCCTTTTGTAGTTGGTATAGCTAATGATGCTTACCAAGCCCTACAAACATCAGAAAACCAACCTCTCTACAATAGAGCCTTACGTGGCCTTTACCCTCCAGGATCTACCGTTAAACCATTCATTGCATTGGCAGGTTTAGAATACGAAGCAATCAATCCACAACAACGACTAAACTGCCCTGGTTATTATCAATTACCCGGAGTTGATCATCAATATCGTGACTGGAAAAAGGGAGGACATGGCTCAGTAGACTTAAATCAAGCCATTACAGAATCATGTGACGTGTATTTTTATCGACTAGCCTCTATGTTGGGTATAGATAATATGCACAGTTTTCTAAAACAATTTGGTTTCGGAGAAAAGACAGGTATTGATTTGATAGGCGAAAAAACTGGCTTATTACCCTCACGCGAATGGAAGCTTGCTCAAAAAAAACAATCTTGGTATCCAGGAGAAACTCTAATTACGGGTATAGGCCAAGGTTATCTTCAAGTAACTCCTTTGCAACTTGCCAGAGCTACCGCCACTTTAGCAAACCAAGGGCATGTGGTGACACCGTTTCTGGTTGATAAAATAGTTAGGGCTCATGAAACTAGTCCTGGCCCAGAAAAACACCAAGACACAATATCTCTTAAACAAGAAAACATTAATACAGTAATCGATGGCATGATCAATGTTGTTCATAGCTCACGAGGAACTGCGAAAGGTATTAATACGCATATTAATTATCAAATTGCCGGAAAAACTGGCACAGCTCAAGTTTTAGGCATCAAACAAAATGCCAAATACAATGAAAACAGCATTGATTTTAAGTTTCGTGATCACGCGCTTTTTATATCCTTTGCTCCTGCTAATGACCCCAAAATTGCCGTTGCTGTAATTGTTGAAAATGGCGGGCACGGTGGCTCAGTGGCTGCACCTATAGCAGGCCAAGTCATCAAGCAATATTTAAAGGATAGTTATGAAAACTGAAACCCGCCATGAACATTTTGAACCTCCATCACTGCTAGGAACTGTTCTAAGGAAGTTGCATATCGATATCCCCTTATTTATCGGTTTATTACTAGCCTCTTTATTAAGTTTTGTTATCCTCTATAGCGCTGGCAGTCAAGATATGGATGTACTCATTCGTCAAGCTGAACGTGTCGGATTAGCATTTTTTTTAATGACTATAATCGCTCATATCGATCCTTATCAATTCAAACGCTATTCAACACTACTTTTTGGACTAGGGATTTTATTACTCATCGCAGTGCTAATTATGGGTCAAA
Source organism: Methylococcales bacterium (assembly GCA_003584895.1). Lineage (GTDB taxonomy): Bacteria > Pseudomonadota > Gammaproteobacteria > Methylococcales > Methylomonadaceae > Methylobacter_C. Next base: position 16,025 of record QVQF01000064.1, on the reverse strand, counting down.
TTGGTAAGGGCGCTCAGCGCTGGCTGGAATTCGGTTTTTTTCGATTTCAGCCATCAGAAATGATTAAACTAACAACACCTATGATGATTGCTTGGTATCTAGCAGAACATCCCATGCCACCAAAGCCTAAACAACTATTGATAGCGGTTTTACTGATAGCGGTACCGACTTTATTAATAGCGAAGCAACCTGATTTAGGCACAGCGCTACTGGTTGTAAGTTCTGGAGCGGGCGTCCTATTCTTTGCCGGCCTGTCTTGGTTTTTTATCGCAGCTATTATTGTGGCTTGTTCGGCATTAACGCCTATTTTATGGCATTTTATGCACGATTACCAACGAGATCGTGTATTGACTTTTTTAAATCCTGAAGCAGACCCGCTAGGCAGAGGATATCATATTATACAATCCAAAATAGCGATCGGATCAGGTGGTATTTATGGGAAAGGTTGGTTAGGCAGTACACAATCTGAACTAGACTTTTTACCCGAAAGCTCTACCGATTTTATTTTTGCCGTATTTGCAGAGGAATTTGGGTTATTTGGTGGATTATCTTTATTGACACTCTATTTATTAATTATTGCTCGCTGCCTCTATATTGCCAGTCAAGCGCAAGATTCTTATAGTCGACTCTTAGCAAGCAGCCTATCCTTTACTTTTTTTGTTTATGTATTTGTTAATATTGGCATGGTTATTGGTATCCTTCCTGTAGTGGGCGTACCTTTACCCTTAATTAGTTACGGCGGCACCTCTATAGTGACACTCTTATCTGGCTTCGGCATATTAATGTCCATCCACACTCATAAAAAATTTCGTTAGCACTATTTAATAGTATTTAAGAGTATGACGTAAAGCACGACATCATCCTATAAGCATGCAACATAAAAAGCTCACTTACATTCTGAACCTTACAATCATTGCCTTGTGCTTTTCACTCTTAGCTTGCACTAACAATGTAAAAAACAATGACGCAATGAATGTTTTTATCAAAAAGATGGTAAGCATTCATCAATTTGATCCGATCGAAATGCATGAATTGTTTAAATCCATAGAAATCAAAGACGATATACTCAATCGAATTTCATCACCTTCAGAAAATATGCCTTGGTATAGTTATCGAAAGATATTTATAACTGATGAGCGTATTAATAGTGGTGTGAAGTTTTGGCAACAAAATGAATCTACATTATCAACAGTTGCAAAGCAATCAGGAGTTCCTGCTGAAATAATAGTTGCTATCATCGGCGTTGAAACACTCTATGGACAAAAAACAGGCAACCATCGCGTTATTGATGCTCTTGCCACATTAGCATTCGCCTACCCTCCTCGCAGCCAGTATTTCCTCACTGAGTTAGAAGACTTTTTACTACTATGTCGAGAAGAAAAGTTAAATCCCTTAGCTATGAAAGGCTCTTATGCAGGTGCAATGGGTATCCCACAATTTATGCCCAGCAGCTTCAGAAGCGTAGCCGTTGATTTCGATCATAATGGTTATAAAGATATCTGGTACAACCCCAGTGACGCCATAGCTAGTATAGCGAACTATTTTGCTAAGCAACATTGGCAATCGGGTCAACCTATAGCAATTCCAGTGTCATTTATAAGCAATCATAATTCAAAAATAACATTATCCAGTGGACTTAAGCCGGACTTAAGACAAGACGAGTTAGAATTACTCAACTTAAAAACTATGAGGCCCACTCCTTCTTTAAAGACTAAAGTAAAACTGCTTTCTTTTGAGCAACCATTAGGACAAAAACAAACTAATGAACTCTGGGCGGGTTTAGATAACTTTTATGTTATCACCCGTTACAACCATAGCCCCTTATATGCCATGGCTGTATACCAATTAAGTCAGTCTATTTTAAATAAAAAAGGCAACTTCCCATGAATAAAATAATACTAGTCACTTTAATTCTTACCTTATTTGGTTGTTCAACAGAACAAATTAAAAATGCCAGCAACTCTTACTCCTCGCCAACAGAATCTTCAGTGGTAAGACAACACGCAACATTAAGCGTTAATATCCAAGATGAGAAAAACGCTGAAGATACTTTATTACCTCGCATTAGTCGTTACCTCAAACAAGGAGTAGCTTCTTGGTATGGACCTGGTTTCCATGGCAAAAAAACAGCTACTGGCGAAATATTCGACATGTATGCAATGACCGCAGCTCACAAAACACTCCCCATCCCTTCTTACGCTCAAGTCACAAATCTAATCAATCATCGCAGCATTATTGTCAGAATTAATGATAGGGGTCCTTTTGTTGGCAACAAAGAAGTTGACTTATCCTATGCGGCTGCAAAAAATCTAGATTTGGGAGAAGGAAATTCAAGTGCTATTGAAATAAAAGCCATATCGCCTAAACAAGCATTACCAAAAATCCAACAATTAGCCGCAACTCAAGCAAAACAGGTTTTTCTGCAAGTAGGTAGCTTTGGAACCGCAAAGAAAGCCCTAGAACTTAAAAACAAAATCGCAGCTAGCAATTTGCCATTAGCAGATATTCGCTCCTCTACTTATAAAAAATCTACACTCTATAAAGTACAAATAGGACCGATTAAATCAACTGTTAATGCAAATGAACTTAATCAACAACTAGCTGAAATCGGCATAATCGACACACAATTTGTTACTGAATCCAACCTATCACAAAGCACGCGTGTTACAATGTAAACTAAAATATTGTTTACATGTCGACATTAAAGAGCAATGCATCCTTTTAATAAATATTTCTCAATTTGGTTTTTCAGCTTATTCATAACTCTTTCTCAAGCTAACGCTCAAGAAACAGAAATCACTACACCACCAGCACCTATTATCGCTGCCACCGCCTACTTTTTAGAAGACTTTCATACTGGAAAAGTCTTAGCAGAAAGTAATGCTGACGCCAGACTTCCGCCAGCAAGCCTGACCAAAATAATGACGACCTATGTAGTCTTTAGAGAACTCAGCAATGGTCACCTACATTTAGACGATACCGTAACTATTAGCGAAAAAGCATGGAAGACATCTGGTTCTCGGATGTTCTTAGAGCTTGGCAATCAAGTTACAATTCAAAATTTGTTACATGGTGTTATTATTCAATCAGGCAATGATGCCAGTGTCGCTTTAGCCGAACATGTAGCTGGAGATGAAGCAACATTTTCTGACATGATGAATCAGCATGCAGCACGGTTAGGAATGAACAACAGCCACTTCAAAAATAGTGACGGCCTACCTAGCCCAGACCATTACACTAGCGCTCGCGACCTAGCAATACTCACTACCGCTTTAATCAAAGAATTCCCTGAATATTATCGTTGGTTCTCTCAAAAAGAATTCACCTATAATAAAATTACTCAGCAAAATCGCAATAAACTTCTTTCTCGAGATGAATCAGTAGACGGTGTAAAAACAGGTTTTACAGACGATGCTGGCTATTGCCTTGTTGCTTCTGCGCTCAGAGAAGATATGCGTCTTATCTCTGTGGTCATGGGCACAAAAAGCGCTATCGCTAGAGCTAACGAAAATCAAACTTTAATTAATTATGGCTTTCGTTTTTATGAGTCACATCGACTGTATGAAGGAAACAAGCCGCTAAATGAAACTAGAATATGGAAAGGCGCAAGTAAAACAATAGCACTAGGTCTAGCGGAAGATCTTTATGTCACTATCCCACGTCGACTTTACCCTGATCTAAAGGCTGCTATCAATGTTGATAAAAATATTATTGCGCCTATCGCCGAACATACTAAGTTAGGCACCGTAAAAGTCACCCTAAAAGATGATTTAATAATCGAAAAAGACCTAGTTTCATTGCAAGTAATTGATCAGGGCAATATATTTCATCGCTTATTCGATAGTGCAATGCTAATGATAGAGAAATCTAACGATGGAAAATAAAACTGTCTATTTAAATGGTGATTATATTCCATTGAATGAAGCGAAAGTTTCAGTTTTAGATCGTGGTTTTTTATTTGGTGATGGGGTTTATGAAGTGATACCAGCTTACTCTGGTCATCTATTCCATTTCCAGGATCACTTACAACGACTAGAAAATAGCTTAACAGGTATAAGACTCGCTAATCCCCATACCCGTGAACAATGGTTAAATATTCTGATCCCACTACTAAATCCACAACACGATCAGTATATTTATCTACAAGTTACCCGTGGCGTAGCTACTAAAAGAGACCATGCTTTTCCAGACAATATCCCCGCAACTGTTTTTGCCATGTGCTCAAATATCGTACCCTTTGCCGGTTTAAACAATGGTATAAAAGCAATCAGCGTAGACGATAGTCGTTGGCAATTTTGCAATATAAAAGCCATAACTCTTTTAGGAAATATCTTGCATAGACAAGAAGCGATAGAGAATGGTTGCGCAGAAGCTTTATTGGTAAAAGAAGGTTATGTTGTTGAAGGCGCAGCGAGCAATGTATTTGCAGTTATTGATGGAATCCTAACTACGCCAGCCAAAAGCAATACTATTCTACCCGGCATTACTCGGGATGTAATTTTAGACATTGCAAGAAAAAATGACATACCTTGTAGAGAAGATAACATTTCCTTTGCTGCGATACAAACAGCTAGTGAGATATGGGTTACTAGCTCAACTCGAGAAATAATTCCTGTCGTAGAACTAGACTCTAAGCTTGTAGGTGATGGCAAGCCTGGTTCCGTATGGCATATCATCAATCATTTATTTCAAGCTTACAAAAAATCCCTACTATGAGTGAAGAAACGCTTTTTGAATTTCCCTGCGAATTTCCTATTAAAGCTATGGGTAAAGCAGATGTAGAGCTTGATCTAATAGTAGTAGAAATAGTCCGTCGCCATGCCCCTAATATTACTGAAGATGCTGTAACCTCACGCCCTAGCAAAGACGGTAACTTTATGGCAATAACTGTTATTATTGAAGCCAGTAGTAAAAAACAGCTAGATGCTATTTATCAAGACTTAACAGATCATCCACATGTATTGATGGCACTGTAATAATAGAATTTTTAATCAAGAACAAAACCTATATGGCCCTAAAACGTTCATGATCATACGTAATCTTGGACTGCAAGACTATACTGATACTTGGCAAAATATGCAGCGCTATACACAGCAGCGAACTAATGATTGCCCAGACCAAATATGGGTCCTTGAACATAGTCCTGTTTATACACTAGGTCTAAATGGCAAACGCGAACATCTACTAAATATCGGCAATATTCCAATAGTCCAATCAGATCGAGGTGGACAAGTTACTTATCATGGCCTCGGCCAACTAGTAGTCTATATATTATTCGATATTAAGCGATTACAACTTAATATACGTGAACTGGTCACATTACTAGAGAGCTCTATGATTAAGACACTAGCAGAATATGATATTTTAGCTAGATCAAGAACTGATGCCCCAGGCGTTTATGTTGAAGGAAAAAAGATAGGCTCTATTGGCTTAAGAATTAAGAACAATTGTAGCTATCATGGCTTGAGTTTAAATAACAATATGAACTTACAACCCTTTGATCGTATTAATACCTGCGGTTATTCGGACCTCAAAGTCACACAGCTATCTGATTTAGGTGTCAACATCAGTACCGATGAACTTGCAAACTCCCTAGTCCGCACTATCACCACGACTTTATCAAAATGACTACTCAAGCCCCTTCACGCTCTACTCCTGAATCTCATCAACGCAGTACTGAAAAACTAGCCCGTATTCCAATAAAGGTTGAGCCTGCTGATATCGTTTTACGAAAACCTGACTGGATACGGGTAAAGCTATCAGCCAGTAATGAAGTCACAAAAATAAAACAGTTATTACGCGAACACAAATTACATACCGTTTGTGAAGAAGCCGCCTGCCCTAATCTCAGTGAATGTTTTCAACACGGCACCGCCACTTTTATGATTATGGGCGACTTATGTACACGTCGCTGTCCTTTCTGTGATGTCGCCCATGGCAAACCGCTAGCACTTGATATCAACGAACCACAAAGCCTAGCAGATGCGATTAAAGCCATGGCATTAAAATATGTGGTTATTACTTCAGTAGATCGTGATGACTTAAGAGATGGTGGTGCAGGACATTTTGCAGACTGTATCAATAAAATACGTCTACAAACACCGTCTACAAAAATTGAAATCTTAGTACCTGACTTTAGAGGTCGTATCGATAAAGCAGTAGCGATACTCGCACTAGAACCCTGCGATGTATTCAACCATAACTTAGAAACAGTGCCTAGACTCTATAAACAAGTACGCCCTGGTGCGGACTATCAAGGCTCACTAGAGCTACTAAGAAAATATAATATTGCTCAGCCCACCACTCCGACAAAATCAGGACTTATGCTAGGTGTAGGGGAAAAACAAGAGGAAGTCCATCAAGTCATGAGAGACTTAATAGCCAGCGGTTGTTCAATGCTTACATTGGGTCAGTATCTTCAACCTACTAAGGCCCACTTGCCGGTACTTAGCTATATTACCCCACAACAATTTGATGAATATCGCGTAATGGCAAAGCAATTAGGCTTCAAACAAGTTGCTAGCGCACCTATGGTAAGATCCTCTTACCATGCAGACTTACAAGCTCAAGCCATTATCTAAAGTTAAATCAATACTCTAAGCAGCAGCGCGTTATGCAACTGCTTAGAGGGATAATGACTACTCTTTAGGTAATTGCAATTCAGCGGTGATATTCCATTCTGAAAAAGGAAACGGCCTGGTTTCAGTATTGAACGTCAAAAACAGCAATATATGATAAGTGTAGACCGAAAGACTACGACCAAAATTTAAAATATTGGGGTTTGCTTTTCCTGTTAATAAAGTGGAAGCGACCTGCAATAAAATAACAAACCACAGTGTCATTCTAACCAAAGAGCCAATTGCAGTAAAAATCAGCATAAAGAATATGCGCTTCCAAGTATTCAACTGCGTCAGATTATAATTAATTTGCTCATCCATAAACAATTAACCTCTATTCATAATGTCACGTAAATCAAGTGCTGCAGCATTAGCCCTAGAAATATAATTTGCCATAGTTAGAGAATAGTTAGCAAACAATCCATAACCACTACCATCTAAAATCATCGGGCTTAAGATTGGCGTCAAGGCATTTTCCATCGCTTTAATCATAATATCAACGGTACGCATGGCACGCTTATCTAGCAAGATATCAGCAAAATCATGTTTAATCGCTCTGAGTATATGCAATAAAGCCCAGCTTGCACCGCGAGCTTCATAGAAAATATCGTCTATTTCCAACCAAGATACTTTAGTAATAGGCGTGCCTTTTTCATCGGCTGCTAATTTTTCAATATCAGAAAGCCCGGGACCATAGTTTCCACCAGCACTATTTGCCGTCAAACGAGTAGATAGACCACCTAATCGCTTAATAACTACTTCAGTGTATTGCCATAGATTGTCAGCTCTTGAATAAAACTGAGCTTTCTTAATGGGACCGCCGTATTTTTGCAAACGCGACATGTACTTATGCAAAGATTCTATACCTTTTTGATATTCCGCTTCGGTAGACGGCAAAGCCCATGAATTATGTTCATAATAAAAATAAGGCTCTGCTATAGCCAAATCAGGATCTTCAGCTGATTGTGATTGATCTCTAGCGAAGTGATTTCTTAAGGCCGTAGTAGCATCACGCAACATAACCAAAGCCCCATATTCCCAATTAGAAATGTTATCGAGAAATACACCAGGGGGCGCGACATCATTAGTGATATAGCCGCCACTCTTATGCAACAGAACTTCGGCTATATGAGCTAAGCTGTTGGTATAAACGTAACCTATAGGCATTTCTGAAATATCAAGTTCTTCCGCAGGCTTATTTGCTTCTTCGGCAGGGGCTGAGCTATGACCACCGTGACCAGTCTCCACCTTTGATTCTTCTGAGCGCTTGTGAGCTTCTTCTAATATATTAAACTGACCTGGTTCGCTGCCCCACCAGGCACCTAAGATCAGAAGTACAATTAGAACTACCAAGGTAAGCATACCAAAGCCCCAGAGTATTCCCTTAGATTTTACATCGTCCAATGTATCACTTGCTGCCATTTCCGCTATCCTGTAATAAGGTTATCTCTGATAAAACAGACTGCTTTTATATAAAAAATAGGTCACATGTTAGCAGACTTTTAATTTTTTTGCCTAAGAAGGCAGTGCTATTCTGGTTTTTTTTTTGCTCTTGGATGCGCATTATCGTAGACCTCTGCCAAATGCTGAAAATCAAGATGTGTATATATCTGTGTTGTCGAAATATTACTATGCCCAAGTAACTCTTGCACAGCCCTTAAATCTTGGCTCGCTTCAAGTAAATGACTAGCAAATGAATGCCTTAACATGTGCGGGTGAATGTGCTCTGCAATACCTTTTTTCTTACACCATAACGCTAGTCTTAGCTCAATACTTCGCTGTCCAAGGCGCTTGCCACGTGTCGTTACAAAAACAGCAACTTCAGTTGTAGGGGTGAATTTTATACGCTGTAACAACCAGTGTTTAAGTGCGGCTATAGCTTTAGCCCCAACTGGCAACAGTCTTGATTTACCACCTTTACCAGAACGCACTAACAGAGATTGATCATGCAGATCAATATCTTCTATATTAAGTGCCGCGAGCTCACTAAGACGCAAACCAGATGAATAAAACACCTCAAACATCGCCAAGTCCCTTATTTCTAAAACAGAACTAGTACCCGCCTCTAATAAACCATTAATTTGGTCCACATCTAATGTCTTAGGTAACTTCTTAATTTGTTTTGGCGCTTTTACATACTGCGCAGGATTAATATCGGCACATCGTCTTTTTAACAAGAAACTATAAAAACTGCGTATAGCAGACAACTCCCTTTGCAAGCTGCTACTTCCCATACCTTTCCTATGCCTACTGGCAATATGAGCACGTATGTCACTCTGCGTTAAACTGGACCATTGATCTATAGATTTTTCAATACAATAGCTCAGTAGGCGCTTGATATCACGCTGATAGCTTGCAACGGTATGACTTGAGGCGCGCTTCTCTACAGTTAACTGCTCAAAAAAATCGACTAATAATTGCTCCTGATCAGCCAACATCAGCTTTATTTAACAAAGCAATAAATCGTGTACCTATGATTTCACTCATCTGAGTTAAAAACAAATTCCCCATACTATGATGAAAGCGATCGGCATTTCGACTACCAATCGCCAAAATACCATCAAGTTCAGTAAAACTCATAGGGATGATGGCGCAAGACTTTACTTCGATGGCCGCATCACCAAACAAGACTTTAGCTTGAGCTAAAGTTGCACGTCCACATTTCGGCTGATTACTCGCCAATTGTTTTAAGAAAGGCAATAAATCGTCACTACCTGGCTCTATAAATAAATCACTAATGATAGGATTAGAGACCTGCTTAATAATACGCACAGCAACAAAATCAGTCATGAAATATTCAGCCATCACAGCATTAAGATTGGCGACGATTTCTGCAAGCGTTGATGCCTCAAGTAAAGCCAATGTTAGCTTATGCATACGAATAAAAGAAATATCATTGTTCCTAGCAATTTCTAGCAGGTCATTAAGCTGACATTCCAATTCCTGGCGATTAGCTCTTAACAACTCCAACTGCTTTAATATTAAAGAAGTTGCTGATCCGCTAGGATGAGGAATACTCAAGTTTTCCAATAAATTTAAATGATCATGGAAGAAATCAGGATATTGCTGTAGGTATTCGGATACTTGATCTGCGCTTACTACAGTACTTTGCTTACTCATAAATAAATAATTCCATCAAAAACAGAAGTAGCTGACCCCGTCATCAGCACTGGTTCACCTCGACCTGCCCAACTTATAGCTAACTGACCACCTGGCAATTCAACACTCACATTATAATCCAACCAGTTTTGCAAAATACCGACCACCACAGCACCGCAGGCTCCACTACCACAGGCGAGTGTTTCAGCAGCACCTCGTTCATAGACGCGTAACTTTATATGGTGACGATCTATGACTTGCATAAAACCAATATTAGCGCGCTCAGGAAATAGCTCATGACTTTCTAGCACCCTACCCCAATCAGCGACAGGTGTATTCTTCACATCGTCAACTAATACCACTGCGTGAGGATTGCCCATAGAAACGGCGCCAAAGACATGTTCAATGTCATCAACGGTAACCTTATAATTCAATGCTTCCTGCTCAATAAGCAAAGGAATCTCTGAAGGATGATGCTTAGGAATACCCATATTGACAGTAATTAAATCACTCTCAGTAAAAGTCAATATTAATTGGCCTGCATTAGTATCGACCCGTATTTCATCAAGATCGGTCAGCGCTTTATCGCGTACGAACCTAGCAAAGCATCTTGCGCCATTACCACATTGCGCAACTTCGCTACCATCGGCATTAAAAATGCGATATTTGAAGTCAGCATTAGCACTAACGGGTTTTTCAACCAGTAAAAGTTGATCAAAACCGATGCCAAAATGACGATCAGCCATAAATCGGATTTGTTCAGTAGATAAAGCAATGACTTGATTGATGGCATCTATAACGACGAAATCATTACCCAAGCCCTGCATTTTAGTAAAATGTATCATGGTAATAAATGTTCACCTGACCAAAGCTCAGCTATTTTCTCTCTTTCTCTGATCAAATAAACCTGATCACCATCGACCATAAGCTCAGCCACTCTAGGCCTAGAATTGTAATTAGAACTCATAGAGAAACCATAAGCACCCGATGAACGTATCGCTAATAAATCACCTTGAGCCAGCTTAAGAGCGCGATCCTTACCTAAAAAGTCACCGGTCTCACAAACTGGACCGACGATATCCCATAGTTGTTCAACAGCATCGCTCACAAGATTGACCGGAATAATAGCCTGCCATGCGCTATATAATGAAGGACGTACTAAATCATTCATAGCCGCATCAACAATAGCAAAGTTTTTATGCTCCGTAGGCTTTAGGTATTCAACTTGAGTCACTAAAATGCCAGCATTACCTACAATAGCACGCCCTGGCTCCAATAAAATCTCAAAATCAGTCTTGCCTAAGCGCTCTAAAACCGCAGCGATATAATCAGCAGGTTCCGGAGGCTGTTCTTCGTTATAACGAATACCCAGACCGCCACCCAAATCTAAATGATGTAAAACGATACCCTCTGCTTTTAAAGCAGCGACCAAATCGAGTACCTTATCCAGTGCATCCAGAAAAGGCCTGGTTTCTGTCAACTGTGAACCGATATGACAATCTATACCTACGACTTTAATGTTCGACATTTGTGCCGCTCGGCGATACTCAGCTAAGGCTAAAGTAATATCGATACCGAACTTATTTTCCTTTAATCCGGTAGAAATATAAGGATGCGTATTCGCATCAACATCAGGATTAACTCTAAAAGACACCGGCGCAATAACACCTACCTGCCCAGCCAGTCTATTAATTCTATCTAGCTCATCAATGACTTCAACATTAAAGCAACGTATACCTATTTTTAAAGCCGCTAAAATTTCATCTTCACGCTTACCTACCCCTGAAAATACTATTTTCTTAGCATCACCACCTGCAGCAAGAACACGCTCTAACTCTCCTAAGGAAACAATATCAAAGCCAGAACCTAAACGAGCTAAAATATTAAGCAAAGCAATATTTGAATTCGCTTTTACGGCATAACAAATCAAATGAGCATGATCACCAAAGGCGCGATCAAATGCCAACCAATGTCGCTCTAAGGTTGCTCTAGAATAAACATAACATGGACTACCATACTGATGACAAATGTCTTGCACAGGCACATCTTCGGCATACAACTCATTGTTGCGGTAATTAAAATAATCCATAGTAAGTTATTTGTTTTTATCAGGTAGTGGGGCTTGTGGCTCAGCGGGCACATAAATAGGCGCAGGTTTATCTGGCATATATAAAGGGCCAGGCTGCCCACAGCCTATTAATAATAAGCTAGTCGTTAATAACAGCGTTAATGTATAGAAGTTAAATGACATCATGATGATCAATAAATAGAGCTAAAGCATTAGAAAAATGACATATACAAGCACGAATAATACCATTTTAGAATGATGCCCTGTTAATTTTAAAAACGCTAAACCCGGGATCTGAATAATTACTTGTCTACACTTACTTTTCCACTAGCAGATGCAACCAACTAAAGCACTCAGCTATCGATTTATTAGATACCAACTTCTAATAATACCGTTTTATTTAAACAAGCAATGCCCCTAGACTATACCCAAGCCCAGCAAACTACAGAGATGTATTTGCAATGTGTGATTGATTGATGTCTCTCCTGTAAACAGGGATTGTTTTTGTGCGGGCTTCCGCCCGCTTTTTTTTAAACAGAAAGGAGTCCAATGTAAAAAAAACACAATAACAGGCACAGTCATCGAGAATCGTTCAAGACCGCCCTACTTAACACCCATAAGGAATAAGCTATGCCCTTACAAAATTTAGCTGATTATTTCAACGATCGCTTTGGACAGGAGCATCTCTCAAGTTTTCGGCCCTTTCTTTTAGAAAATAAAGTAATCAGTACTCTCTTTGGTCAGATAAAAATCAGTAGTCTTTTTTTACCCATACGTCATGCAAAAAAGCCTAATGAGATTACAGGTCATGCAGCCAAGCTCATGGTTTCAACTCTCGAAGTACAGTACCTGTATTCAGATGAGATAGAAAACTTGTTGAGTAATCATCCTCGTTCAGATAATGATTTTGAATCGATCATCGATTTTGATCGCTTATCTCGCACTACTCATATGCTTAACTATTTACCTTTAGCTCATTTGCAAGGAGCGTTGTTTCTTGAGGTTGATCCACGCCACATTTTAGGCATTAAAAAAGATCACGGCGCTTATTTTGAAGATGTAATTAATCATTGCGGCTTAGAAACGAAAAATATTGTGATTACCATGGCGGTTAGTAGTCCGTATGCCAAGCATTATCCAGCCCTCATTGCTGGCCTCATTAATTATCGAGAGCGAGGCTATAAAATAGCGCTTAAGTTTGATTATGTCGTTCAAGAAGAGCAATCGTTTGATCTGATTACTCAACTTACGCCAAATTATGTTAGTTTATCAGCGAGGTCACTTGATCAACTACGCTACAATGCTTTGGCTGATAAATTGCTTCATTTAAATGCACGAGTCGAAATAGCTGGCGGGCAAAGTATACTTTCACAAATAGACCAACAAAGCTTTGCGCTACTAGCTGAAAATACTGGCTTTAATTTTGTGCAGGGCGCTTATTATGAAAACCTTGCTATCAAAGAAGCAGCTTAAGAGACTTTAACGCTAAACAAATATTGGCCTCAAGCTATAAGCAAACCCAGTAAACTACTGGTAGTTTTCGATAGGTAATGGATCGTAGATTTTTTTCTTAATATTCACTTAATATATTTTTGTTCTAATCATTAATGTCAATTCTGTAATGAGGAGATGATCATGTTAAATGAACTCAAATCGTCAATAACTTTACTTGAATACTATCTTAGCTGGTTAATAAAGCTGTCGTCAGGAAGCATAGCATCTTACATCCTGATTATGTTTTTTATGCTCTTGGTCGTTTTAGAGCTTAATTCTCCTAGAGAGAAGCTGAGCATAAATCAGGTGCAGTCATCTTATCTTTCTAACATCAAATTATTTGTTTTTAATAGCCTCATCATTTCGCTATTATCTATTCCCTCACTACTGCTATTAGCTAGTCATTATGCTGATAAGGGACTACTCAACACTATCTCGAACCCCATAGAAAAAATCGTCATTTCATTCTTAGCGATGGATTTGATGCTGTATTGCTTGCATAAGGCCTGTCACCACTTTGACTGCTTATGGATGCTGCACAAAGTGCATCACAACGACTCTTATTTAAATGTAACTACGGCTTTCCGGCTGCATTTTCTGGAAATCTTACTCATCATTAGTATGAAAGCGTTATTGGTGCTGGTGTTAGGAATAGAACAAACATGGCTACTTGCAAACGAGGCCATCATTGCTTTTTTTACCATGCTGCATCACAGCAATATTGTATTGCTAGCTGAAGAATTATTTGGCTGGATCATCATCACTCCGTATTTACATCGCGCGCACCACTCGATCTTGCGAAATGAACATGACCTTAATTATGGTGCCGTCCTGTCATTATGGGATCGCCTTTTTAGGACTCTAGCCGAGCTAAAACCTATGGGCATCGGTGTGGAAGGCTATGTATCGCAAGACTTTATCGACCTAATAAGTTGCGGCTTGACCATCAAAGACAAAGCGCCATCGATTCAAACAGCTAATCTCGATCATATGATTGCTGAAGCCGCTTATTACAAAGCTGAAAAACGTAACTTTAATCCAGGTAATGAACTTCAAGATTGGTTAGACGCAAAAAGAGAAATAATCGGCTAGATTTATCGTATGAAACAAGTAATAAAATAGACTGAATTTCGATTACTTATTATTTGTGCTTTTGAGTTTCTTAGATTCAAGCGATTAAAATGTCGGGCACAAAGTCTGCGCCCGACACATAGTGCCCTAACTAAAAATCCTTACCACTTTGAATGCGTCTTACCGTAGTCACGAGAAGGTCAACTTCATCGTGAGTGTTATAAAACGCTAAGGAGGGACGAACCGTGCTTTCTAGGCCAAAACGACGCAAGATCGGTTGTGCGCAATGATGTCCAGTACGAACAGCAATACCCACCCGATTTAAAGCGACACCGATATCTTGATTACTATGACCTGCCAGTACAAACGATAACACACTGGTTTTTTCAGCTGCCGTACCGATCAATCGTAAGCCTGAGATACTTCGCAGCGCATCCATCGCATACACTAACAATTCATGTTCGTAGCGTGCGATATTATCGATGCCAATTTTTGACACATATTCCAATGCAGCACCTAAACCTACCGCATCAGCGATATTGCCAGTACCGGCTTCAAAACGAGCGGGCGCAGTCTGATAGACGATTTTTTCAAAGGTCACATCTTCAATCATATTACCGCCGCCTTGCCAAGGTGGCATGGATTCCAATAGTTCGGCTTTTCCATACAACACACCAATACCGGTAGGACCGAAGATCTTATGGCCAGAGAACACAAACCAATCGCAATCTAATGCCTGTACATCCACACGTAAATGCGAAACTGACTGAGCACCATCAAGCAGAACTCTAGCGCCAACGCGATGAGCCATGTCGATCATTACTTTAGCAGGCGTAACCGTGCCTAAGGCATTAGATACTTGCGTAAATGACACCAACTTGGTGCGCGCAGTCAGCAACTTTTGGTACTCACCTAGCAACACTTGACCATCTTCATCAACTGGCACTACGCGCAAGGTCGCACCGGTTAGATCACAAAGCTGTTTCCAAGGGACGATATTGGCATGATGTTCTAGCCAAGTAATGACGATTTCATCACCCGCTTTGATATTTTGCTGACCCCAACTTTTAGCAACTAAATTAATCGCTTCAGTGGTGCCACGCGCAAACACAATCTCCGAGGAGGACGATGCATTCATAAAATGCGCTACAATATCCCTAGCTTTTTCATAAGCATCGGTAGACCGCGCCGCCAGTTCATGCGCTGCACGGTGAATATTAGAGTTCTCGTGTTCATAAAAATACGAGACTATATCAATTACCGATTGTGGCTTTTGTGTAGTGGCTGCATTGTCAAACCAAACTAAAGGATGGCCATTAACCCGTTCCTTTAGGATTGGAAAATCACGGCGTCTTGCTTGCACATCAAAGGGCGGATGAGCCGAATTGAGTGCTGGGGCATTAAAGCCGTCAGATTTTAGCTCATCAAGAAAATAGAATGATGAACTAGAACTCGCGATAACAGGGACTTTAGGCGCCGGTACAAATAGTTGCTGTAGTTCGGCTTCACCCGGCAAACCATAGGCTTTAGGCGTAAGTCCTGCAATCAAATTAGCGTCAAAACCAGAGAAAACATAATCAGGCTCTGGAGCGCCCAGCACACTACTAGGAATCTCTGTTACTGGTGCACTTTCAGCAAACAGCTTTTGCAACTGCGCATCCGAAACCTGTGGTGTG
>QVQF01000164.1 GCA_003584895.1 Methylococcales bacterium | reverse complement strand
TATCGGTAGGTGACATTAATGGCGATACGGTTTGGACAGAAGCATTAGTTGATGTTGCGGTGGTGATTCATTTGGCTGCTCGTGTCCATGTTATGAACGAAACGGCCACCGATGCTTTGTCGGCTTATCGTAAAGTCAATGTTGAGGGGACTGTAAATCTAGCTAAGCAAACCGTTCAGGCTGGGGTCAAACGCTTTATCTTTATCAGCTCGATTAAAGTGAATGGCGAAGGCACGGTGTTAGGTCATCCTTATTGTGAAGAGCAAGCCCCGGCTCCTGTGGATGCTTATGGGCTATCTAAATACCAAGCCGAGTTGGCCTTGCAGCAATTAGCTAAAGACACGGGCTTAGAGGTTGTTATTATTCGCCCCACTTTAATCTATGGGCCGGGCGTTAAGGCTAATTTTAAAGCCATGATGCGCTGCCTAGCTTTAGGCATTCCTCTGCCCTTAGGTAGTATTCATAATCAACGCAGCTTATTAGCTCTAGATAATTTAATCGATTTAATTCAAGTTTGTATTACGCATCCGGCGGCGGCTAATCAAACCTTTTTAGCCTCAGATGGTGAGGATCTGTCTACGCCCGAATTATTAACAGCTATGGCCGTGGCACTCGGAAAACCCGCTAGGTTAATAAAACTGCCAGAGCGCTTATTAATGCTGGGCGCAAAGTTATTAGGTAAGCAAGCTATGGCACAACGTTTATGTGGTTCTTTACAAGTCGATAGTTCTAAAGCTCGCAAGCTTCTGGGCTGGCAACCACCGGTCTCTGTGCAAGAGGCGTTACACAAGGTCGCAGTCGCTTATAGGCATAGTCAGACATGTTGATGTTAGTCAGTTTATTTATCGTAGCTTTACTTTTAACTGGTTTCTTGACGGGCTGGTTACGTCGTTATGCCTTAGCGGCTAGTTTAATAGATATTCCTAATGCGCGTAGCTCGCATCAATTACCTACCCCTAGAGGTGGTGGCTTATCGATAGTTATCGTATTTTTGTTGGGGTTGTTGTCGCTATTTGGTTTAGACCTGCTCGCCTCGGCAACGCTATGGTCACTTTTGGGTGCGGGGGCTATCGTCGCTATAACTGGTTTTTTAGATGACCATGGTCATATAGCCGCGCGCTGGCGTTTATTGGTGCATTTTAGTGCGGCCTCTTGGGGGCTTTATTGTTTAGGTGGATTGCCGCCTATAATCTTGCCTGTGCCAGGCTTTGATGTTGTTGCTTTAGATTTAGGATGGTTAGGTCAGATTTTAGCCGTGCTGTATTTGGTGTGGTTGCTGAATCTTTATAACTTTATGGATGGTATCGATGGTCTGGCCAGTATTGAAGCGATTACCGTTAGCTTAGGTGCTGCACTTTTATATGCCTTGCAAGCTGAAGTGAGTGCCTTATGGATGGCGCCGGTATTGTTGGCGATCACGGTTAGCGGCTTTTTAGTGTGGAATTTCCCACCGGCCAAGATTTTTATGGGTGATGCAGGTAGTGGGTTTTTAGGTATAGTATTGGGCTTGTTGTCGATTCAAGCCGCATGGATGTCTCCTTTGTTTTTATGGAGCTGGCTGGTTTTATTAGCGGTCTTTATTACTGATGCGACTTGGACCTTATTAAGACGCTTATTGAGAGGCGACAAAGTCTATGAGGCGCATTGTAGTCACGGTTATCAGTATGCTGCGCGTTGTTATGGTTCGCATAAAAAAGTGTCTTTAACGGTGGCGGCTATTAATCTAGTCTGGTTATTACCCATAGCTTTATGCGTAGGATTAAATCAATTAAATGCTGGCTTAGGATTGTTGTTGGCTTATCTGCCGTTGATATTATTGGTTATTGTTTTTCGCGCAGGTCAAAAGGAAGACTTATGAAGCAAGCTATTTTGGCTTATTGGTTTATTGGTCTCAAAAGACGCAATAAGGCTTTTATTTTAATTAGTACCGATGTGTTTTTTGTATTGTTTGCTTTATGGGCCGCTTTTTCATTACGCTGGGGCGAGCTGTATATACCTAAAGGTGATGAGTGGTATTTGTTTGCGGTAGCGCCAGTCATTGCCATACCTATTTTTATCAAACTAGGCTTATATCGAGCCATCATTCGCTATATAGAAATACGCGCCTTATGGACCATTATGCAGGCGACGACAATTTATGCGTTGATTTTTGCTTTTGTGTTGTATGAATCAGGTATTAAAGTCATTCCCCGTACTGTTTCGCCTCTAAATTGGTTGCTGGTGATGTTGTTGGTCGGTAGTAGTCGGTTTTTTGCGCGTTGGTGGTTGGGCGAGACTTATTTTCGTTTAGGTGGACTTCGCGATACCAGCGATGTTCGTAAAAAAAATGTTCTGATTTATGGTGCAGGTAGTGCGGGTGTGCAGTTGGCTTCTGCCTTGGGGCATGGTCGAGAATTTCGTCCTATTGCTTTTATAGACGATGATAGTTTATTGCACAAAAGAAAAGTTAATGGTTTACGGATTTATCCCTTTAATGCCTTAAGTTATTTAATAGAGCGCTATCAGATTACTGATGTGTTATTGGCTATGCCTTCCGCCAAGCGTTCACATATTAGTGATTTAATTCGACTGTTAGAGCCTTATGCCGTGCATGTCATGTCCATGCCTGGTTTGTCTGATATTGCTCAAGGTAAAATCACCGTTGACGCTTTGCAGGAAGTTGATATTGCTGATCTTTTAGGGCGTCATGCAGTCGCTCCCGATCAATCGTTATTGGAGGCAGCCATTACCGACAAAGTGGTTATGGTTACCGGTGCAGGGGGCTCTATAGGCTCGGAATTATGTCGGCAAATTATTCAATTACAGCCACGCAGCTTGATACTTTTTGAGCTGAGTGAGTTTGCGCTTTATGCCATAGAAAAAGACTTGCAGCATTTATTAAGTCGTAAGCCTCAATCTACGCCTATAGAAATTATTACCGTATTAGGTTCTGTTGCCGACGCTAGGCGCATAGAGAGAGTGTGTTCGGTGTTTAAAGTGCAAACGCTCTATCATGCGGCGGCCTATAAGCACGTGCCTATGGTAGAAAAAAATCCAGGTGAGGCAGTCAGGAATAATATCTTCGGTACTTTATATGCCGCACAAGCCGCTATTAAAGCTAATGTAGAATTGTTTGTGTTAATTTCAACCGATAAGGCAGTCAGGCCAACGAATACCATGGGAGCCACTAAACGCTTTGCCGAGTTAATTTTGCAAGCGCTAAGTGCAGGTTTCGGTAGTACACATCACACTCGTTTTACCATGGTGCGTTTTGGAAATGTCTTAGGTTCATCGGGCTCTGTCGTGCCTTTGTTTAGAGAGCAGATCGCCAGAGGCGGTCCTGTGACAGTCACCGATGAGCGTATCATTCGTTATTTTATGACTATTCCCGAGGCGTCGCAGTTGGTTATACAAGCGGGTGCTTTAGGTCAGGGGGGCGATGTCTTGGTTTTAGATATGGGGGAGCCTATACGCATAGTCGATTTGGCCAAGCGCATGATTCATTTAAGTGGCTTGCAAATAAAAGATGAGGCGCATCCTGCTGGCGAAATAGAAATTATTTATACTGGATTGCGATCAGGAGAAAAACTCTATGAAGAGTTGCTGATTGGTGATGATGTTTCAGAAACAACTCATCCTGGAATTATGCGTGCACAAGAGCAAGTCATTGCTTGGTCTGAATTAGAACAAATGCTGCAGGTTTTAGAGCAGGCTAGTTTAGATGATAATTTCGAGCAGATTAGGCGCGTGTTAACGCAAGCGGTTTCAGGGTTTGCGCCGCAATGTGGGATTAATGACGTACTATGGAAGCAGGCGGCTACCAACTTAAGACAGGACAGTTTAGCTTAATCGTTTACTTTTAGATAAGGTTGTCCTAAGTACAGGCTAAGGGTGAAAGGCGAAGTCTAGTGTTTGTTACGCCTTAAGTTGCTAGCCTTTTAGGCTTAATCTTTCGCCTTGTGCCCTTTGTCTACGTTCAGGAGAGCCTTGTTTATAAGTGAGCGGTTGACTCCAAATAACCTTGCCATAAAGTTACTAGACCTTATTTCAGGCAAAAAAAAACCTCCTAGTACACTGACGTACAAGGAGGTAAAAGTTCAAGCAGAACATTATGAGGAGAAACTGCTTGGAGGCATAACACCAGGAGGTTGTTAACTTTGTAGCACTTAGCTGTTCAGGTTTGCACGTATTACCCTGTTGCTATAAATAGCTGTATCAGTAAATACGGTAGAAATAATAAAACGACTGGAGATAACGCTCCAGATACCAGCAATAAATACTAAGCCAATGATCATCAGATAAAGCCTGTTAAGGTCAGGGCTTTTTCAGGGTTTATTGGTTGCTTTAAGTGTTGTATTGCTGTAATGCTTGGTTTGTATTATAGGTGGATATATATTAAGTACAATACTCATAATAATGAATGGATTGTTTCTTTTTAGGATATAATTGTCCGTGTCAATGATTTATTGGTCTTAGCTGGTATTAGGCCGAAAAGAATCATCTATTTATACCGATTTATTTGAATCGTAGTGGATCAGTCGTCTTTCCGGCATGGACTGCCGAAAACCAGTTGCCAAGGATGGCAATAGGTCGCATCACTTAAGTTTCATGATAAACACTGTACATATTCGATATGTACATTCATGTGATCTGGATCCCGGCAGTCCATGCCGGGATGACGAATTACGAACTACGATTCACATAGAACCATTTATACTTTAATCGCAAATCATTAAATTAAGTAATGCGGTTAAGTATCGCAAATCTGATCTATTGCTATGAGGGCACCGTGGATAAATTAACCAGTATGACCGTTTTTGTTCGAGTCGCCAAAGCCGGAAGCTTTGCCGGGGGCGCTCGTGAATTGGGTATTTCTAGAGCGATGGCTACCAAACATATCATGCAACTTGAAGGTAGTTTGGGTACACGCTTAATTAATCGCACCACGCGTAGCTTAAGTTTAACGGATGTGGGTATCTCTTATTTGGAGCGCTGCCAGCAAGTGTTGTTAGATGTGGATGAAATGGAGTCCGCTGTTACCCATTTGCAAACCGAACCTCGAGGCTTGTTAAAAATTAGTGCGCCGCCTGCGATAGGGGCGACTCATATTGCGCGAGCGGTTGCCGAATTTTTAAAGATTTATCATGATTTAACCATCGAAATGGTGGTGCAAGGTAGTCCTGGTGATTTAATTGATGAAGGGATTGATCTTGCTATTGTATTGGGCGATTTAGATGATACCAGTATGGTGGCGCGTCGATTAGCTAGTTCATCATTAGTGATCTGTGCTTCCCCAGAATATTTGCAGCGTGAGGGCGTGCCCCAGACTCCAGACGATTTATCAGCTCACAGTTGTTTAATCAATTGGGCGGTATCGCCGCGTAATAAATGGCAATTTAAAAATGGCTCAGGATTTAAAACAGTGGTGGTATCAGGAAGAATGCAAGCTAATGCCGCGCATCCGATTCGTATTGCTGCACTTAATGGCTTAGGGTTGGTGATGTTGCCGACTTATATCGTGGGCAAAGATATAGAAAATGGCACCTTGCAAGTGGTCTTGGAGGATTATCCGCTGCCGCCTTTAGATATACATGCTGTTTATCCTCATAGAAAATATTTATCAGCTAAAGTTAAAAGTTTTATGGATTTCTTGCAAGTGTGGTTACAAGGTCGAGTGACTATGCCTGGCTCGGAATAGTGAATGCGTTAATCAAAAAATGGAATTTGCTTTATAATCAGGCCAATGTTGCTGATTATTCCGCAGCAAAGGTGTTGACGGAAAATCATTATTTGTTACCAAGTACCGGAACCGCTTTGGATTTGGCGTGTGGTTTGGGTGCTAATTCACTCTATTTAGCGCAGCAAGGCTTGGCGGTGACTGCCTGGGATATTTCAAATGTCGCTATTGATAAATTAAAGGTCTGTGCGGCTACGCAAGGGCTAAATATCAATGCTTGCCAAGAAAATATACAGGTCGAAAGCTTCGCTAAATGTAGCTTTGATGTCATCGTTGTCAGTCGATTTCTTGACCGGACTCTAAGTGATGCGATAATAGGCGCAATTAAACCTAATGGTTTGCTTTTTTATCAGACTTTTAATCGAGAAAAAACTAATCGAGTAGGCCCTAATAATCCAGATTATTTGTTGGCTGAGCGTGAGTTATGCAGATTGTTTGCTAAGTTAAAGTTAGTTTTCTATAGAGACAATGCTTTAATTGGCGATACATTGCAGGGCCTAAGAAATGAAGCTCAATTTGTCGGTCAGAAATATAGCGTATGAGTTGACAGCATGATTGAAAATTTAAATCCACAGCAAACGTGGAATTTATGGCAAGAACATAGTAATGCGCTCTTAGTTGATGTACGTACAAAAATGGAGCACGTTTTTGTAGGGCATCCCCCCGGCGCTATACATATCGCTTGGAAAGAAGCGCCTGATTGGCAGATTAATCCGCATTTTGTCTCTGAAGTTGAAAAGCATCAACTTGATAAAAACGCACCCGTTTTATTGTTATGTCGTAGTGGTCAGCGTTCCTTAGAAGCAGCTATGGCCCTACAAGCGGCCGGATTTACACACTTGGTTAATATTGCCGATGGTTTTGAAGGTCCTTTAGATCAACAGCAGCATCGTGGTCAAATAGCCGGCTGGCGTTATGATGGCCTGCCTTGGCGACAAGGTTAATTATCTAGGTAGGATGTATTAAGCATCTTACTTGTTTTAAAGGGCGCTTTTTAGCACCTTATACTTATTTATAAACCCCTTAGAGTACACAAAAAGTGATCGAAAAATTAAGAAATATCGCCATTATTGCCCACGTTGACCATGGTAAGACGACATTGGTTGATAAGTTATTACAACAATCAGGTACCTTTGCGTCACATACCAAAGTAACTGAACGCATGATGGATTCTAACGATATTGAAAAAGAGCGTGGAATTACTATTCTGGCAAAAAACACAGCCTTAGATTGGAACGGCTATCATATTAATATCGTTGACACCCCAGGCCATGCTGATTTTGGTGGTGAAGTAGAGCGCGTATTATCGATGGTTGATTCAGTATTGTTGCTGGTTGATGCGGTTGATGGTCCTATGCCACAAACTCGTTTTGTAACTCAAAAAGCTTTTGCTTTAGGTTTGAAACCGATTGTTGTTATTAATAAAATTGATCGTCCAGGCGCACGTCCTGATTGGGTTGTTGATCAAACGTTTGATTTATTTGATCGTTTAGGCGCTACCGATGAGCAACTTGATTTCCCTATCGTTTATGCCTCAGCCATTAATGGTTATGCCGGTTTAGAGCACACCATTACCGGTGGCGATATGACTCCTTTATTTGAAACGATCATTGAAAAGGTAAGTCCACCACCTGTAGATATGGATGGTCCTTTCCAAATGCAAGTATCTAGCCTTGATTACAATACTTATGTCGGTGTTATTGGTATTGGTCGTATTCAACGCGGTAGCATTAAACCTAATCAACCGATTACGATTATTAATCGTGAAGGTGTTGAGCGTAAAGGACGTATGCTGCAAATT
The DNA here is from genome assembly GCA_003584895.1 of Methylococcales bacterium. Classification (GTDB taxonomy): domain Bacteria; phylum Pseudomonadota; class Gammaproteobacteria; order Methylococcales; family Methylomonadaceae; genus Methylobacter_C. Next base: position 10,477 of record QVQF01000164.1, on the reverse strand, counting down.
TATGGTTTCCATGGTTTAGAGCGCGTTGAAGTCGCTGATGCTCGCGCTGGAGACATTATTGCTTTTGCTGGTATTGAAAAGCTAGAAATTTCTGACACGCTTTGTCATCCTGATAACGTAGAAGCTATGACGCCTTTATCGGTTGATGAGCCTACTGTAACAATGACGTTTCAAGTTAATAACTCTCCTTTTGCAGGTAAAGAAGGTAAGTTTGTTACTACTAGACAAATTCGTGATCGTTTAGATAAAGAGTTACAACATAACGTTGCTTTAAAAGTTGAAGATACGGCTGACCCAGATAAATTTAAAGTATCAGGTCGTGGTGAATTGCATTTATCGGTATTAATCGAAAACATGCGTCGTGAAGGTTTTGAAATGGGTGTGTCGCGCCCAGAAGTTATCATCAAGGAAATTGATGGTAAAAAATGCGAACCGTTTGAAATGGTTACTATTGAGGTAGAAGAAGAACACCAAGGTAGTATTATGGAAAAGCTGGGCGAGCGTAAAGGTGATTTAACTAATATGGTCCCAGACGGTAAGGGTCGTATTCGTTTAGAGTATATGATGCCTTCACGTGGACTAATCGGTTTTCAAACTGAATTTATGACAGCTACTTCAGGTTCTGGTTTGCTTTATCATGTATTTGATCATTATGGTCCAATGAAAGCTGGTGAAGTGGGTAATCGTCAACGTGGCGTTATGATTTCAATGGTAGCTGGTAAAGCAGTGACTTATTCATTGCATCCTTTACAAGAACGTGGCGAATTATTGCTCGTTAATGGCGATGAAATCTATGAAGGTATGTTGGTAGGTTTGCATTCTCGTAGTAACGATTTATGTGTTAACCCATGTAAACCTAAACAGTTAACTAACGTACGTGCTTCTGGTACCGATGAAAGTTTGGTATTAGCACGCATCCAAAAAATGACTTTAGAGCAAGCTTTAGAATTTATTGCAGAAGATGAATTGGTAGAAGTAACGCCTAAGTCTATACGTCTACGTAAGAAGTTATTAACTGAAAACGAACGTAAAAGAGCGTCTAAGAACTAAGTTAGTATAAGAACGGCTGTCGGGTTACGCTAACGCTAACCCGACTTACGTTTATTTTCCGCAGTTGTTTTTACAAGTTTATGGTTAGCCATAAATCATCAATACTAAAGGCCAATAAAGGCTTTATCTATGTCATTATTCTTTGCCCAATAGTTTGCTAGGGCTTAATTCATTAAAAAATAGATTCACTTGCTGTAAATCAAACGGCCAGCCTAGTTGTTTTTGGCTTTCTGGATGATACAAAACAGGGATGAGTAGGGCGAACTGCTCTTGCCATTGTTCTTGTTCGGCAATATCAATAGCTTCAATTATCCATGCCTGGTTACTCGTTAAGCAGTCATCAATAATTTGTTCGGCTAGTTCGCAAAGATGGCAGCCAGATGTGCCTAGTAGCAATACTCGTTGCATTGATAAGGTTTAGTTCATTCGTTAATGATTATAGTCACTGGAGTAAAACAGCTTTAGCTGTTTTGCAGGCAACAGCTAAAGCTGTTGCACTCCAGTATTTTAAATTAGTGGTGTAGGTGCGCAGCTAACCAGCGTTCGGCTACGGCGACCTCTAAGCCTTTACGCTGAGCATAATCATATAATTGATCTTTATCTATTTTACCAACATTAAAATATTGCGCTTCAGGGTGAGAGAAATACCAACCACTAACAGCCGATGCTGGATACATGGCAAAACTTTCTGTGAGTTCTATGCTGGTGTTTTCGGTGACACTGAGCAGCTCAAATAATTTACCTTTCTCTGTATGGTCTGGGCAGGCAGGGTAGCCAGGTGCCGGACGTATACCTTTATAGGCTTCATTAATTAATTGGCCAGAATCTAGCGCTTCATCTTCGGCATAACCCCAATAATCTTTTCTAACCACTTGATGCAGGTATTCTGCAAAGGCTTCTGCCAATCTATCTGCCAAGGCTTTAAGCATAATGGCGCTGTAATCGTCATGATCGTCGGCAAATTCTTGTAATTTTTGTTCGATACCAATACCCGTAGTGACTGCGAAAGCACCGATATAATCTGCTTTTCCAGAATCTTTGGGTGCAATAAAGTCAGATAGGCAATAATTAGGTCGTCCTGGTGCTTTAATGTTTTGTTGGCGCAAGTGATGCAGAGTTTTTAAGCGTTGTAGTCTAGTTTCATCACTATAGACGATAACATCATCACCCTCGCTGTTGGCAGGGAAAAAGCCAACAACGGCTCTGGCGCTTAACCATTCTTCGCTGATAATTTGTTGCAGCATGGCTTGCGCATCAGCAAATAGTTTTCTGGCTTCTACACCGACAATAATGTCATCTAGTATTTTTGGATAACTGCCAGCCATTTCCCAAGTTTGAAAAAACGGTGTCCAGTCGATATACCACACTAATGTTTCTAGTGGGAAATTCTCTAACACCTTGATGCCAAGAAAAGAGGGTTTAACAGGATTTAATTGCGAATCACCTGCAAATTTATTGCGTCTAGCTTCTTCTAATGAGTGTTGTTTTGTTTTAGCTTCTCGACCTTTATGTCGCTCTCTAACTTCTTCATATTCTGCGTGTATGCTTTGTATAAAATTATCTTTTAAATCCGCGCTTAATAAATTACTGGCCACACCAACACCCCGCGAGGCGTCTGTTACATAAACGGTAGCGCCTTGGTAATGGGGTTCAATTTTTACGGCAGTATGCGCGCGTGAGGTCGTGGCACCACCTATCATTAATGGAATGGTAAAGCCTTGGCGCTGCATTTCTTTAGCGACATGTACCATTTCATCTAATGAAGGCGTGATTAATCCACTTAAGCCGATAATATCAACATTTTCTAAGCGTGCGGTTTGTAAAATCTTTTCAGCAGAGACCATAACGCCTAAATCAATGACATCGTAGTTGTTGCATTGCAATACTACGCCAACAATATTTTTACCAATGTCATGTACATCACCTTTAACGGTCGCCATTAAGATTTTGCCATTCGTTTGGCGCTCGCCACCGGCTTTATCAGCTTCCATATAGGGCATTAAATAAGCGACGGCTTTCTTCATGACGCGTGCTGATTTAACAACTTGGGGCAGGAACATTTTACCCGCGCCAAATAAATCACCGACGACATTCATGCCGTCCATTAAGGCGCCTTCGATAACATGCAGCGGTCTTTGGGCTTCAAGTCGGGCTTGTTCAGTATCTTCGTCTATATAGTCAGTAATACCTTTGACTAGGGCGTGTTCTAGGCGTTTACTGACAGGCCAGGTGCGCCATTCTAAGTCTTCTTTTTTGACTTCGCTGCTACTGCCATCACCACGATATTTTTCAGCTAGTTCCAAGAGTTTTTCTGTGCCGCTGCCATCATGAGTATTTAGTACTACGGCTTCTACGGCATCGCGTAAGTCATCGGGGATGTCGGCATAAATAGCGAGTTGGCCAGCATTAACGATACCCATAGACATACCAGCTTGAATGGCGTGATATAAAAATACGGCATGTATGGCTTCTCTAACTGGGTTGTTGCCGCGAAATGAAAATGATACATTTGATACGCCACCAGATATCAGTGCATAGGGTAGGGTGCGTTTAATTTCTCGAGTGGCGTTAATAAAGTCTAAGCCATAATTATTATGTTCATCGATACCGGTAGCAACTGCGAAAATATTAGGATCGAAAATAATATCTTCGGGTGGGAAATCAACTTGTTCGGTGAGAATTTTGTAAGCGCGTTGGCAGATCTCAATTTTTCGAGCTTGGGTGTCGGCTTGGCCGTCTTCATCAAAAGCCATCACAATAACGGCGGCACCATAACGACGTACCAGCTTTGCATGTTTAATAAAGGCTGCTTCACCTTCTTTTAATGAAATGGAGTTGACTACGCCTTTGCCTTGGATACATTTAAGACCCGCTTCTAAAATATCCCATTTGGACGAGTCCAGCATGATAGGTACTTTTGCTATATCAGGCTCTGCTGCAATGAGCATTAAAAAGCGTACCATGGCTTCTTTTGATTCCAACATACCTTCATCCATATTGATGTCGATAATTTGGGCGCCATTTTCAACTTGCTGCTTGGCAACATCCAGCGCTGCTTCAAAGTTGCCTTCAATGACAAGGCGTTTAAAAGCGGCAGAGCCGGTTACATTGGTGCGCTCTCCAACATTAACAAAGAGCGACTCTGGGCCGATAGTCATAGGCTCAAGTCCTGCTAAGCGACATTTCTTTTCTATGATTGCTGGTATTCTGGGCGGGCAATTCTGGACAGCTTCAACGATCGCTTTAATATGTGCAGGTGAGGTGCCGCAACAACCACCAATAATGTTTAAATAGCCATTGTTAGCCCAGTCTGCCAGTTCTTTAGCCATAGCTTCGGGCGATTCATCATACTCACCAAACTCATTAGGTAAGCCCGCATTAGGATGGGCAGAGACGTGTGCATCTGAAATATTGGATAATTCAGCAATATATTGGCGTAATTCTTTAGCGCCTAATGCACAATTAAAACCAAATGAAATAGGATTTACGTGCTTTAATGAATTCCAAAAAGCGGCAACGGTTTGGCCAGACAAAGTTCTACCAGAAGCGTCAGTAATAGTGCCCGAAATCATAACCGGTAATTTGTAACCGATAAGCTCAAAGTAAGTCTCGACAGCAAAAATGGCCGCTTTGGCATTTAAGGTATCAAAAATAGTTTCTATGAGAATGATGTCAGCGCCGCCGTCAATCAATCCACGCGTGGCTTCGGTATAAGCATCAACGAGTTGATCAAAAGAAATGTTACGGAAGCCTGGGTCATTAACATCAGGTGACATAGAGGCGGTGCGATTGGTCGGACCTAGGACGCCGGCTACAAAGCGAGGTTTGTGCGGCGTTTTTTGCGTGTATTCAGCAGCGGCTTCCTTGGCTACCCTAGCAGATTCAACATTGATTTCGTAAGCTAGCGACTCCATTCGATAATCGGCCATCGCAATAGAGGTGGCGTTGAAGGTATTAGTTTCGACGATGTCTGAGCCAGCTTCAAAATAAGCGCTATGTATGGCTTTGATGATGTCGGGTTGGGTTAATGATAATAAGTCATTATTCCCTTTAAGATCAGTGTCCCATTGAGCAAAGCGTGTGCCACGATAGTCTTTTTCATCTAGTTTATAGCTTTGGATCATGGTGCCCATGGCGCCATCAAGAAATAAAATTCTTTGGGAGAGTTGCTGTTTAAATAAATCTATTTTATTCATTGATTGTGCCGTGGGGTGTTTGGTCGCCAGAATATAATTATTGCTTAAACAGCAAGCTGGCATTATTATTTTTATCGCTATATAGGAGATGAGCATGTCAAAACCAACGATGACTCAAGTATTTAAGAGTGTTCTTTCTGCTTTTATCGGAGTGCAAAGTGAAGCTAATAGAAAAAGAGATTTTGAGTATGGGTCTTTTTCAAATTATATTATTGTAGGATTAATTGTAACGGTATTGTTTGTAGGAGCAATCATATTGCTGGTATCAACTATTATATAACTTATTTATTTATCAATAAGTTCACTGTAATTTCATTTTCCTACTTTATTTCAGTTATAAAAAAGCTCAAGCATTGCTTGAGCTTTTTTTATGCAACAGATTTTTATTCTGGTGATTTGAAGCTGTTTTTTATTCTTTGAAACATTTCTTTAAGTCCACCGAATAAATTGGCGGCTGATAAGCTCTCTTTTGTAATAAATTTAAGACGTAAAAAGGCAATAATGACAAAGCTAAATAAAGACGGTGAAAATTCTTCATAAAGCGATTTTAGGATGCCGGAAAAGCCAGTGAAATCACCTTGGTTTTTTCTGTCGGCGCCATTAAGGGCTTCATAAGCACTGCCACCTTCGCTTGCTCTAAATGCCTCTAACATATTGATATTAATATATTGGAATAAAAAGACAAGGAAGAAAAATAAAATTGCACCGCCGCCAACCCACATTATTGCATTGTCTATTTTTGCTTTCATGGCTGACTGATAAAGCCAGATTGCAATAAAAACCATTATCATACCGCTAATCATAATACATACCCCTTTTGTAAATTATTTTTAATTATATTTTTGTTAAGAAAAAGTAAGTAAACGGACATTTTAAGGTCATATTCGCACTATCTTTCTCAACGACTTTACAAGACTCATACTTTTCTTGGCCTGGTGTTTTCTGTTTTTTGATGTCACCGTCTTCGATTAAATATTTAATAGTTATTTTCATCTCTTTGGTTCTGCCTACAGAATCAGTAGCCGTTGTCAGTAAAGTGCCATCTGCTTTAAAGTCCCATTCAATAGTTACCGCTTTTTTCTCGCCATCTAGTTTTATGGCTTCAGCGTATAACTTCCATTTCCCCAATATTTCAGAGTTGCTTTGTAACGCAACTTCGGCATTTGCTGAAAACGCAAAAAAAAGCGCCGCCAGAGTTAATATTTTAACGTATTTTTTCATTATTATTATGCCCCTAGTCTTTGACTTCAAAAAACAGAATTGAAACTATACCACATCAGTTCTCGAGCATTAACACAATAGTTAGTTATAGGTACATTATGTTGATATTTTATTGGCAGTCAAGAATAAGCCTTGACTTTAATTCAGCCTGAAGTATTATGCAGCCTCCGCTTGCTATGAATTTAGCAGTTTTTCATAAAAATATTTGGTAGGAGATACATACATGGGTTTTATTTTAGATCTAACTGAAACATTAAAAACACCAGCTGGCATGGTTGGCGCTGTTGTAGTTATTGCCGCTGTGTATGCGTTATTGAAATGGGTATTTGCTCCACATCCAGACGACGAAAAATAAGAATACCTAACCGTTTTCGGTTTACCGTAGGCTACTATCCATTTTTAAAGAATGGTTAGTGGCCTTATTTTTATGTAATTTTTAAGTATTAACTTTATAAACGTATTATAATTTACACATTTTTTTTAATGAAATGTATAAGTTTATAATCACAAAAATTATAGAGCTGCAATCTAAACAAGTCCCTGCAATTGGCATTGGGATTTTTCGTTTTTTTTATGGCTTAGTCACTTTGCAGGAAATTATCTTCCTGTTGTATTTTAATCACCTAATTTTCGATCCTATACCTTATATAGATATCGAATTTCCTATGATCCCCTTTTTTCTGTGTCTTTGGGGCATCATTGCCAGTTTTATTGTGATTGGCTATCGTTATCAATTTGCCCTTGTTAGCAATTATATTTTCTGGATCATTTTCGTTAATTTCACGACTATGCAGCGTGACTTTGATGGAGGTTTTGACTCATTCATGATCGGAGCTGGATTTTTTCTGCTCTTTATGCCGGGAGACCGTGCATTTTCACTAGATAATCTTAGGTATAAACTCAGTGCACCGTTTAAACATTACAGTACTTATGCAAAGCCTTTAGTGTCTAGTCTTGCTTACTATTTACCTGTTTTAATTTGTCTAGGTTTTTTATATTTTGACTCAGCCGTCCATAAGATGTTTGCCGAGCATTGGCGTAATGGCTTAGGTTCTTGGTTGCCTTCAACGCAACCTTATTATGTGTCAGCTATTGATATGTCATTGCTGCTGAATAATGAAATACTTCAGAAAATCATAGGCTATACCATTCTGGTTTTTCAATTTAGTTTTATATTCTTTTTTTCGAAGCGCCATTTACGTAGTCTTTATTTAGTTGTTGGCTTAGGATTGCATTTAGGTATTACTTTAGCTTTAAATATATATCCCTTTGGTATGGGGATGCTGATCTTTTATGTGCTACTTGTTCCTTTTAGTTGGTGGCGAGCATTAGCTGAGTTAATAACGGCTAAGGAACCTACGTTAACGGTGTTTTTTGATCAGCAATGCCCCTTATGTAATCGTACGGTGCTTATACTTAATCATTTCGATATTTTTCATTGTATAGACTTTAAGAGCGCTCAAACCTATGTGAGTCATTATCCTGCTATGGCGGCTATAACGTCTGAGAGTTTATTGCTGGATTTATACGCCTTAGATGCTAATGGTCGTATTTATTCAGGCGTTGATACTTATAGTCAAATTTTGCGGAAAATGCGTTATCTTTACCCAGTAGGGCTATTTTTAAGCTTACCTGGCATTCATTTTCTTGCTGTAAAAAAATATCGTGCTATTGCTGACTCACGTAGTCGAGTTATTTGTTCTTCGGATTGCGCGGTAAGTCATGAGTTTCAAGATAATACTTTGTATCATCGCGTTTTCGAATGTTTTGCAATTAAAAAGCCAAAAGCCTTTTCCAGAAAATTGGCACGAATACTCATTGCTATTATTGTGTTACAACTTAATAGCACAATCCATTATGGGCTTATTTATAGGTTAGATTTAGGCCTTAAGAGTAATCCCATTAGTGCGTCGATTGCTGAAGCCAGTAATGCCCTTATTATGGTGTCGTTGACCTTTTTAGGGATTACTCCACATGCACTTTATCTACATGATCATTTTGCTGGCTATGACCATATTTTAGCGATTACCTATACGGATACGAAGGGCGTTGAACAATGGTTGCCATTTGTTAATGAGCAAGGGCGATTACTGGCTCCAAATTGGGGTCGTGTGCATTCTATGTGGGCTAATATTGCTGTTACTCCGACCATTAATAATGTGCGCTTGCAAAAATTTATTATGAAGGTGACTGCGTTCTGGGGTCATAAAACAAATTTGAATTTAGATAATACAATTTTTCATGTTCAGCTTAAAAAAATTGAGGCGCCGTTTTATTGGGTTCCTGATCAGTTACATAAGAACTTTTCTGCACCTTGGGTGACTATTGGTAGCGTAAATTGGAGAGCGAATGTTATTTCTTTCGACTTACCAGAGAATATCAATTCCTTGTAGTTGTTATTAGCAGATAAGATTAAAGCAATTTTTAGTATTGCATCATCGATGTAGTCATGATATAAAATGCCTGTGCTTTTTTATAATTGGCGCACATAAAAATAATTTAACCCCTTTGGAGGATATAAATATGAAAAAGATATTTGCACTTTTAGCCCTAGCACTTATGATTGTTGGCTTATCTGGCTGTATGGATGATCCAGATGGATCAAAACAAAAAGTTTCTAGTTCTATTTCGCTATAAAACTAAGAATTTTGTAAGACAAAAAAACCCAGCATTCGTGCTGGGTTTTTTTATGGGTGATTGATTCTTTAGCGTATTAAATTAAACGCCCCCATAAGTCATAGTCATCTGCTTCTTCTAGTTCGACATCAACAAAATCACCGACTTTAAGATGTGTGGCGCCATCAATAAAAACTTGACCATCAATTTCTGGTGCATCGGCTTTACTTCTAGCCACAGCGCCTTCTTCGACGACTTCATCGATTAATACGGTTTCAATGCGTCCTACTCGTTTTTGTAAGCGTGCGGCACTTATTTCAGCTTGATGTGCCATAAATCGAGCTAAGCGCTCTTCTTTAACGTCTTCTGGAATTAAATTAGGTAAATCATTAGCTACAGCTCCTTTTACCGGAGAATAAGCAAAGCAACCGACTCTATCAAGTTGTGCTTCGCTCATAAAGTCTAGCAATTGTTCAAATTCTTGGTCTGTTTCACCAGGAAAGCCCACGATAAAGGTACTGCGTAAGGTAATGTCGGGGCAGGTTGCTCGCCATGCTTTAATGCGCTCTAAATTATTTTGACTGGCGGCAGGGCGCTTCATTAATTTAAGAATACGGCTATTAGCGTGTTGAAAAGGAATGTCCAGATAAGGTAATATTTTTCCTTCAGCCATTAAGGGAATGACATCATCTACATGCGGATAAGGATAGACATAGTGCATACGCACCCAGATACCTAAATCGCCCAATGCTTCAGCTAAATCATAAAAACGTGTTTTTACCGAACGACCTTTCCAGTCTCGACTTTGATACTTTAAATCTAAGCCATAAGCGCTAGTATCTTGCGAAACGACCAATAATTCTTTGACGCCTGCATTAGCAAGACGCTCGGCTTCACGCATGACATCATCGATAGGTCTACTAACCAAATCGCCGCGCATGGAGGGGATAATGCAAAAGGTACAGCGATGATTACAGCCTTCGGATATTTTTAAATAGGCATAATGATCGGGTGTTAATTTGATACCTTGTGGCGGCACAAGGCTAGTAAAAGGGTCGTGACGTGGTGGTAGATGCTCATGCACTGAATTAATGACTTCCTCTAAAGCATGAGCGCCAGTGACCTTTAAAACCTGAGGATGACGTGCTCTGATCTCATCTTCTCTTGCACCTAAGCAACCAGTTACGATGACCTTGCCATTTTCAGCTAAGGCTTCACCGATACTGTCCAGTGATTCAGCAACAGCGGCATCAATAAAGCCGCAGGTATTAACAATAACCAAGTCGGCATTTTTGTAGGTGGGTGATATGTCATAACCCTCTGTACGAAGTTGAGTTAATATTCTTTCGCTATCTACTAGCGCTTTAGGGCAACCTAAACTGATAAAGCCGACT
>QVQF01000125.1 GCA_003584895.1 Methylococcales bacterium | reverse complement strand
GCGTTATGGTAAAAACGATTATCGTGGAACTATTCCTAGCCGAATTGATATTGATGAACGTCCCGCTATCGTCGATAAGAAGACCCGTTTAGGTGACTGGGAGGCCGATACCGTCATTGGTAAAGGTCATCAAGGCGTATTAGTCACTTTAACGGAGCGAGTATCTAAATTGAATCTAGTTATTCCTATTGCTCGTAAGGAAGCTGTGCTAACCAAAGAGGCTATTATTGAAGCCTTAATGCCTTTTGCTAAATGGGTTCATACCATCATTTTTGACAATGGCCGTGAGTTTTGCCGGCATATAGATATCGCAACGGCATTGGCTTGTGACACTTATTTTGCCAAGCCTTATCATTCTTGGGAGCGAGGCTTAAATGAAAATCATAATGACTTGTTGAGGCAATATTTTCCCAAGAATCAGCCATTGAATAACATCAACCAAGATGATGCTAAAAAAGCATTAGCTGGGATTAACCATAGGCCTAGAAAAAAATTAAACTACAAAACACCATGGGAAGTATTTTGTGAGATGGTTTTACTTAATATTGATGATTCACTCGGCGTTGCATTTATGAGTTGAATTCGCGCCTTATTTGCGACAGATTAGGACGGATTAATGATTATTCTTTATTGAGTCATCGTGTACCTGTGTATTAATAGCGCCATATCTGTGGCACGATATCTAATTTGCGCGCCAATAAAAATGGCGCGATAATGTAATGGCGCCAACTAATAGAGCAGCCAATGCCAAGTATTAATGTCACCAATGAACTGGATCAGCTTGTAAAACTGATCATCAAGAATCCTCAGGGTATAAGCTTAGACTCTATTAGTAAAACGATAGATAGCACCAGTAAGCGTACTCTACAGCGGCGCTTAGCAGCACTAGTATCTCAAAAACGTATTGCTACTTTTGGAGCAGGCCGAACGCTTAAATATTTAATTCCAGATACCATAGCACCGTTAAATGACTTAGCTAATGACGTTAATTGCAAAATGGCTGCTGAGATTTATGTGCCGCTATCTGCGGTGGGCTTTATTTAGGTAATATTATGGGAAATGAATCAGTGTTGGATACTAAGAAGAAGCAGCTATTACGAAGATAGAAGGCGACCAACTAAGCACATCGATAGACGGAACAGTTACTTCACTGACAGACGAAGACAGCATAACGCTGAGAAACGAAAAGAGTATGACATCAAATATTTCTAATCTGCCCACAAAACCTAGGATATCAATATAGTAAAACCCACATTTTTAAGGCCATCAAACGAGCTATAGATTGTTTCATTAATATAGAGATAAGTTTATTATATAAAAGCGCCCATTAATACGTTGTTTTTAGCTTTACCTCAAAATCTGCCACACCATATTTGAATAGAAACTTGGCGGCACCATCTAGTGTTTTAAATTATCTAGATTCGCTGCCGTTGGAGAATCGTTAGATGGTCTACAGCCCTTGGTACCATTATGTTTTTTCATTTTTATTATATGAATTCTCTAATTCTCTAATTCTCTAATTCTCTCTTTTATTTTACATATTAATAGATAAGACCCACACAATGGCAATCATGAAGGCCTATGATCATCCTGCGACCCTATACCTAGAGAATTAGAGAATTCAGGCTAATAGCATAATAATTGTATTTAAATCAACGTGTTATAGTTATTTTCGATTCTCTTGGTCATGAGAATTAACAGAGAATTGATATCACGACCAACGGGAGTATCCCGAAGGGATGATTAAGATGTGTTATATTTGTATTAGATTTTATACTATGCCACTTAGTGGTATACTGAGCGTATGATGCGAATATTTAAGACTCGTTATTTTGAAAAATGGATGCGTAATTCAGAACTAACTGATGAAGCACTTATTCAAGCAGTAGCAGAAATGCATCAAGGTTTAATTGATGCAGATTTGGGCAGTGGATTAGTCAAAAAACGTATCGGTATTGCTGGTCGTGGCAAAAGAGGTGGCGCTAGAACCCTTGTCGCTACTAACAAAGATGACCGATGGTATTTTGTATACGGTTTTGAAAAGAATGTTGTTGATAATATCAGCCATAAAGCTGTCGCGGGATTACAAGATTTAGCGTCAGATCTATTGTCCTTAGATGATAGTCAAATCAACGCAGCACTTCATAGTAAAGTTATTGAGGAAATAGATCGTGGCTAAACAATCACAAAATGAAAAAGATATTCTGTTAGCGGTACATGAAACAGCGTTAGATTTATATGGTGCGGGTTTCATAGATAAGAAGAAGATGCTCAAATATGATGCACTGTGCATTGAAGCAGTTCCTACTTATGATGCAGTACAAGTTCGCGAACTACGAGACCGTTATAAATTGAGTCAGTCTGTATTTGCTAGTCTTCTCAATACGAGTCCTTCCACTATCAAGAAATGGGAAGTTGGCGAGAAGCACCCCAGTGGCCCATCAAGAAAACTACTGAATATCCTTGAGCGAAAGGGTCTAGAAGCATTGATATAGCGGATGTGTTAATGCGTTGTTTTTAGCTTTACCTCAAAATCTGCCACACCATATTTGAATAGAAACTTGGCAGCACCATCTAGTGTTTTGAATTCTCGTGTATCACGCTTGGAGGTTTCTAAGGGATTACCATCAGCCACAATCATGAAACCCTGCGCCATAAAAGCATAATGTATTTGTATCTTCTTAAGTGCGTTCGCATCCAATAATAATTTAAATTCACGCTCAATCATCTTAAATCCTCGGTGTTATTCCCATCAAACAAGTCTTCCTGCTTAACCAGCACAATTAGATCGCCTGGACTAACATTCAGATAAGCACATAAACTGGATAGCACTTTTCGATCAAAGCTATTCACACGATCATTGTAATAACGATCGATAGTCGCTCGTGCAATACCCGTTGCACGGCATACGTCAGAAACTTTGATGCGTTTAGCACCTAATATTGTGGAAAGTTTACAGGTGATCATGTTATTGTATAAATAATTGGTCGATGTCGATAACTTTATTATACTTTATGAATAATGTCCATTAATGAGTTAGATCTGATTGTGAGAAAACCACAAGTTGACGACATCAAACTAGCAGCGTTGAATAGTTGAAAAGTGTTCACTAGTACTATCTAAAATAGTTAGCCAAAAATAATATTAACAATGTCAAAAAAGATGCTATATTAAATGCTAAATTTAGCATCAAGCCGGAGTCGTCATGGATACTGTGTTTGCCAATACAACTGTTAGCGTTACGGAATTAAAACGTAATTATGCTTCCATAATTAAAGAAACTGATGAAAGTCCTATAGCTATTCTTAATCATAACAGACCTGAGTCTTATCTATTATCTGCTGCATTCTATGAAAGTCTCTTGGCAAAACTTGAAGATTTAGAGGATAAGCAACTAGTAATTGAGCGAGCAAATGGGCCATTTATCGAGTTAAGTATTAATGAACTATAAGTTAAGATTTCATGAACTGGCATTGATTGAATGGAATAAGTTAGACGGTAGCATAAAGTTCCAGTTTAAAAAGAAACTTGCAGAACGTTTAGAGCAACCTAGGGTAACGTCATCAGCTCTTTCTGGAATGAAAGATTGCTACAAAATAAAACTTCGGCAATTGGGCTATAGAATAGTATATCGAGTAGATGATGATATTGTGTCAGTGACAGTTATTGCTGCCGGTAAAAGGGAGAAAGAAAAGGTCTATAAAGATGCTGGAAATCGTATTTAATCAATAATTCCAATCAAAGGTCGCGACAATCAAAAAGGCCGTCATCATCTAGCCTAGCCTATTCAGTCCAGTCAAACTCTACCTAATAATCCCTGATATATCTCTAAGTCCGATTCAAGAAAGCTGCAAAAGGTTAGGCGTAGATTTGATTGTTGTTCTGATAGATAAGTCAGTGCCGTCTGAATAGCTATCTCCGCTACTAACTTAGGTGGAAAGCCATATACGCCGGCACTAATGCAATGAAATGCTATGGGCTGTATAGTATTTATTTCGGCTAATGCCAGTGAATTTCTAGAACAATTAATCAATAACGCTGATTTATTATGCAGCCCATCCATCCAGATAGGCCCTATCTGGATGGATAATATACTTTTCGGATAAGTTGTAACCTTTGGTAATCTTAGCTTCACCTACGCTACAACCAGCTAATAATCGACACTCTTCGCGTAACTGTGAGCCTGCTTGTCGATGAATAGCTCCATCAACCCCACCATCGCCTAATAATGAGCTATTAGCGGCATTAACTATTACATCAACTGTTAATATCATTATTTCACCTTGTATGGCTGAAATTGTATTCTTCATAAGAAATAGAGCATAAATTATTAAAGGTGAACTAGGTATTTCTACGAATTTTCTTTCTTTAGAATTTAATAAATAATGCACTCGACTTTGTTTACATTCTGACTTGAAAGCCTTCGACTAGGGATGTCTGCAAACGGTAACACTTGCATTCGAAGGTTTTAAGTTTCCTTGCATTGAGAAAATTGTAATCTGCGTTGCCGCATATTAAGCACCAGAAGCCTTGTTGGAATTGAATACCGAACATGGCTTCAAGTTGCGTGATTCACATGCAGATTAAGCTTATCAATCTCAGTGTTTCTCTTTTATGATTTAATTAAAGGAAAATGAATAATGTCCACACTACTTTTTAGTTTCCGGCTGAATGCCATACATAGCCAGAATCAACGCGGAAAAAATGCCGATTATGATGTGATTACTTTTCAGGTCCTGAAAAATAATCAGGTTACAGGCCAAGGCGGAATTACCACGGTGGTAAGCTCAGGAATGACAATTACAACTGCACCACCCCCTAATGACCTGTTTTTCCCTCCGTTTAAACCCACCTATAAAGATAGAATGAATGATCAATGGATTATTGGCCCAATAGAAATTGGAGCCAACGATCATATAAATGTCGTGTATTCTGCTACCAATATCGGCGACCCAGGACTAGGTAATGACGAAATTAAAACTGATAAAATCATTGAAAAACTTCTGGACATTTATTATCAGGCGCTATTAAGCGAAGTTACCATCGAAGTGGCTGGTACCATAGGTGCTGTAACAGATATTGCAGCTGGCATATTTGGGGCGAGTAAAGATGTTGCAGGCAATTTTAGCGACACCCTAAAAAATATTGCCAATGCAATCGAGAATCCAGTTGAGACATTTCTGGGTGAACCTGACAATGGCATCTGTAATGGAGTCGTTTTTGCTGGCTCAATGTCCTTCACAGGGGCAGGCCTTAATCAACTAATCTATAGTCCCCCCTCACTCCAACACTGGGCACCTGATATCTGTAGAGGTGAGCACGAATTTTCCGTCCATTTAACAGACGCCAGCAACCACAATACTGATAAATGCGGACATATTGCCGAAACCGACATCTTTTTTTCCGTACTGACCTTCCCATTAAGTACTAAATTTGTGGGTAAATCAAAACAAAACATTAACGATTTGCCTCTCGAAACCACCACCACACACTCGCTTAAAGAAGGGAATAATTTTAATAAACCAGGCAACTCACTAAAAAATAAAAAAACACCATTTTAAGCACATTTTTTGATACTGCAAACACTGCCAAACTCAGCACTAAAGTACTAATATTGGTCGAACTTTGGTCAACGTCAGTTATCGGCCACAACCCCATCGGTCGCAGCCATTGAAAATGCCTTTCGTGTTGGGGGTAGTATATTCAAAGAATGGTACGATGAAATTACATCGGTAGCGCTGACTAAAGTAACAGCCCAAGAGCTAATTAATCATAGTAATGTATACCAGAAACAGAAGGTGTTATGGCATTTGATGAGTATGTAGCAACACAAGGTTACCCATCACCGTTGAAAAGTGTTCACTAGTATTTCGGGAACTATCTGGTATTGATTGAACAGATAGTTGAGCGCAATCAACCCAAAGATAATTGACCAGCTTTAAAACGGCTAAAACTACTTTTAATGTTTAGAGCAGTAATGGCTATAGCAAACAGAGCTGTTGATACTGCGTATTCCCCAGAAATGAATAACACGATTGCGAATATAATGAGTGCTGCAGTGCCAGTATCTTTTTGTAAATTTTTCATGATAAGTCCTAATAAAATTAATATGGATTAATTATATACGACTCATTTCGGATAACAATAACAAGATTGATGCATGGATTGTATTCAATTAGGAAATAATAATGGATAAAGAAACAATAGCAACTTATAACAAAGACGCAGGTAGCATTGCTCAACTTCATTCAACACTAATACCAAGCAGGGTTTATGCGCTGATCCTTCAGAACTTTACGGAAGGTGGCGATACAGTAGACATTGGATATGGAACGGGTCGAGACACACATTGGCTAACACAGAACGGATATCCGACAATTGGGGTGAACTAATAGATATATCCCCTTTTCATCCTGAATTTTATAAGATTTAACTCGAGGCTTTGCATTCTTTATAGCGGTATCTGATAGCGGCATGACGGTATATATTTATATCTTATTTTATATACCGTAACTTATACCGCCATAAACAACGGTATGTCAATGGATCTATTAACACCTTACTGGACAAATAAAGGGCAATAAAAAACCCGCCAAGCCTTTTGACTTGCGGGTTAGTGTGTTTCTTTGCACTTCTCGAAACCTATGTTTGGTACCGAGAGCCGGAATCGAACCGGCACTGAGTCACCCCAACCGGATTTTGAATCCGGCGCGTCTACCAGTTCCGCCATCCCGGCAAAGAACGGACATTATAAGGACAGTCTTTAATAAAAGCTAGCTTATTTTTAAGGTGTATTCATGGGCTTAAACTGATAATATCGCCGACTATGAAAAAAAGTGACTTTACCTATCTACTTCCTGATTCCTTAATTGCACAAAAACCTTTAGCAGAGCGTGATGCAAGCCGCCTTTTGTGTATGGATAAAAGCTCAGGACACATAACAGATCGCCAATTTACTGACTTTATTAACTTAATTAATGAGAATGATTTATTAGTTTTTAATGACACCAAGGTGATTCCCGCAAGGCTCTACGGAAAAAAACAAAGCGGCGGTAAAATTGAAATATTAATTGAACGCATACTAGACGATCATCATGCGCTTGCTCATGTTAAAGCCAGTAAGTCGCCCAAAGCAGGCGCTCTAATCGAGCTGGATCAAGGCTACAGCTGTACCGTACAAGGACGAGCCGATGATTTATTTATTTTAGAGTTTGCAAGCATCACGCTAATGAAGCTATTAGATTTAATTGGCCATATTCCATTACCGCCCTATATTACCCGTGCTGATGATGTCTCAGACTTAACTCGCTATCAAACTGTGTTTGCTAAAGAAGCTGGGGCAGTAGCCGCACCCACAGCGGGCTTACATTTTAATGATGCGTTAATGGCTAAAATTAAAGCACTCAATATACAAACAGCTTTCGTCACTTTACATGTCGGTAGCGGCACTTTTCAACCAGTACGTGCAGAAAACTTGGTCGACCATGTCATGCATAAAGAATATTTTGCTGTACCGCAATCTACAGTCGATGCAGTACAACACGCTAGAGAGCAAGGTGGGCGAGTGATTGCCATTGGCACTACAGCGGTAAGAGCATTAGAATCAGGCTCTACAGGAGGTAGATTAACAGCAGGCTTTGGTGATACTGATTTATTTATTACACCGGGCTACGCTTTTAAGTCAGTTGATGCTTTATTAACTAACTTTCATTTACCTGAATCAACTTTACTCATGTTGATTTCTGCCTTTGCCGGTTACGATGAAATTAGAAATGCTTATCAACACGCCATAAAGGAATCTTACCGATTTTTCAGTTATGGCGATGCGATGTTTTTAAGTTAATAGACACTGAGCAATCAACTTACCAAAGGCTGCACCCTAAGCCTTTGGTGGCACATAACCCTCAGGCATTTCATTATTGCCTTCAAATAAAAACTTGGTACGTTCATTGGCTAGAAAATCTCTAGCTTTAGGATCAAAGCTAGCCAATTTATTCTCATTGATTAGCATGGTCTGTTTTCCTAACCATTCTTTCCAAGCTTGCTTTGAAATACTTTCAAAAATTTCTAAGCCCTTAGCTCCCGGAAAAGGCACGTCATCAAGACCTTCTGCTTCTATACCTAATTTTACGCAATTAACCATTCTTGCCATTGTTATTATCTCCGTGTAGTTGCTGCAATAGTTGTTTAATAGGCGCTGGCAAACCCAACGCATCATTCTGTTCAAGGTTATACCAGAGCGATTGATTTGCTTCCATCACAAAATTTATGGGGTTATCTGTTTGTATCAGTAATGTTTTGTAATCTAAATGGTAATGGGAAAAGGTATGGCGCTGCACAGCTAACATCCCAGTATCGTATGCTGCTATCTGTTTGGCTAAGCACCAATCATGTACTGCATCGATATCATCAAATTCTGGCAGACTCCATAATCCACCCCATATACCCGTTGGCGGCCTTCTTTCCAAATACACTTGATTAAGATTATTGCTTAGCATTAACAAAATTAATGATTTAACAGGTAATACTTTTCTAGGCTTAGGAGTCGGCAATAAAGAAACGATGCCCTGCTGCCTAGCTATGCAATGACTTTCAAGAGGACATTTATCGCACACGGGTTTGCTGCGCTTACAGATCGTTGCCCCTAAATCCATCATCGCTTGGGTATAATCAGCGACTCGAGCTATCGGCGTTAACTGCGCACTAATGGCCCATAAGTCTTTATTAACCTGACTATTGCCAGGCCAACCATTAACCGCTTTGAAGCGAGCCAGCACTCTTTTTACATTACCATCAAGGATAGGCTCGCTTTTCTTAAAAACGATGCTAAGAATAGCTCCTGCTGTCGAAATACCTATGCCGGGCAATGCCACTAACTCATCCAGAGTTTCAGGAAAGTAACCCTGCCCAACAATTAATTGTGCCGCTTTATGCAGATTGCGCGCTCTTGCGTAATAACCTAAACCTGACCACTGATGTAACACATGATCTAGCGGCGCTTTGGCCAATTGCTCGATACTCGGAAATCGTTCTATAAAGGCATTAAAGTAAGGAATAACTGTAGCAACTTGCGTTTGTTGCAACATGATTTCTGACAACCAAACGCTATAAGGCGTGATAGCCTGCTGCCAAGGTAAATCTTTACGGCCATGCACATCGAACCAAGCAAGAACTTGCTGTTGGAATAATAAAGGACTCATAATAATAATCAATGCTTACCAAAAAGACCTTTTAATAAATCACCGACACCGGGCCCTATTTTTTGATCAATTTTATTTACGATACTGTCTATTTTTTCTTTATTCTTATCAACAAATGCTGTTATTTTGGCTTTATTTTTTTCTGTTAATAGCGCCGAAACATCTAGCGCATAATTAGGTTGACTTAAGCTACCAGTGACGGCCATTGAGATAGGCGTATCATAAAACTGCTCGACACTAGTAGCAGTGGCCGCCGCCTTAATAAGCTGTGCTTGTAATTTATAATCCAGTTTTTCTGTATTAAGATCGAAACCGCCCTTACCTTTAATATGCAGGGTAGCGGTAGTTGCGACTAAATCATTAGTATAAATAATGCCATTAGCCAGCACGGAATTACCTGAAAAACTAGAAAACCGTGTTAAATCATGATTCGCCTGAGCGGGGTCTATCGCATCACTACTAACGTGAACGCGATCCAGCATAGCTTGTAAATTAAAACCTTTTATTTCAGCGTCTTTAAATAAAAAATGTATGTCGCCCGTCACGGATGACTTTAGCTCATCGATAGATTGGCCCTGCCCTTTTAACTGCAAGGAGGCATCCACTAGGCCGGTCATTTGAAACTTGCTTTTACTGTCTTTAAGCAGGGATTCAACATTAACGTGAGTTATTTTTTCTTCCAGTGCTAGCAGTGCTTTGCTGTTACGCAAATCAACACCCAAATGGCCACTATAAACACCTTGATAGAAAACCTTAGCTGATTGCTGAGCGTTAATCAGACCATTACTTGTATTCAAACTTAATTGATAGTCATTTAATGTCAGGCCATTAAGCTTAAGACTAGCCAAGCTTAATTGGCCGTCAATATTTAATTTACTTAATAAATCAGACGGCAAGGCATAAGAAGATAGAGCCATAGCAACTACTGGACTTATCCATTTACTAGTCGCATGGTTTTTAGCTGATGGCAGATAACGATCAACATCAAAATGATCTGCTGCTAATTTAATAGTTATAGCTGGTTCAACAAAACTCAGCAGTCGTACAAAACCATTTATTTGTGAATTATCGATGCTTAAGTTTAGCTCTTGTAAATCAAGCGTATTGTCCGTTGCGGATAAATTAAAATGCAGTGCTGACTGAGTTAAAGCCTGCTTGTCTTGTAACTCAGGAATCTTAATGCCCAGTCTCGCCATGACCTCTCTAGGATTAAAGCTCGACAATATAACTGGGCCTTGGATAGCATAATGCTCATCAAGATAACTACCTGAGAAATCAGCGCTGCCGACTATATCGTCGGCAACCAACTTTAAACCAGAAACTTTAAGAGTTTGTGTCGACTTATTCAGCAACATATTAGCTACGGCAAGAGTCGCCAATAAAGGCTCATCTGCTATATTGTCAGTTCTTATCGTTGCTTGTAGCTCACTATTATTGAATGCGAAAATCTCTAGATTTTCAGACACTATAAACTGGGAGTTAAATTGGATAGCGGCTTTATAAGGATTATCAGGTTTTGTAACGAGTCCTGTTAGATTCAGCACAACAGGCTTATTAAAAGCAAAGCTATCGACATTTAAATTAATGTCTCTGAAGAATAATGAGTTACGGGCTGATTGATCACGCCAGTTTATTTGTGCATTTTCTATTGTTACACCTCCAACAACTAAAACCGCCAAGCCTTTAACTTCAATCTTCTCTTCGTCATTATTAATAATAGCCGGCGTAGCCTGCTCTAGTGTTTTTATAGGCACCAAGCTATCCCAGCTATTAACTCCTAGTGCGTTTTTCTCAAGATTTAAAACCAAGCCTTTTAAAACGATTCGATTTACATCAATTTTTTGAGTCAGTAATGGTATTAAATTAAGCTTAATATCACTAGCTTCCAGGGTTGCGAAATCTTGACCTTGAAAACCCGCCGAATTACTTAGTGTCATTTGTCCCGTTGAAACACCTAACCAAGGAAACACAGATAACTTTAACCCACCTATAAGATTCAACTCTTTACCAGTTTTTTCTTTAACTGCAGCGACAATCTCAGATTTGTAATTATTCGGATCAATCAAGAAATATGCTGTCAATACAGCAATAGTTATCAAAAAAACTAAGCTTGCAATGATGGATAAAATAATTTTAACGGGCTTTAGCACAATGCTTTCCTGTTGTTAAAAAGTGTAATGATTACCATTATGGAATATCATGCTGGCCTGACGCTAGTATGTGCTAGCCAGAATCACGACTATTGTATGTCTACATAATAAACGAGGGGTTAAACATGTTGTTTTTAGCTAAACTTGCCGGAGTTGCTATATTGGTTTGGTTTTTTTTAACGGCAAAAAGCCAAGGCGAACAGCCTTATAAATGGGCTATTATAGGATTAATTGGTTATTGGACTACTTGGTGGGCAATTAAACTAACAGTCGTTACTGCTTTGGCAGGACTGGTTGCAAAAAGCGCAACCATGACTTTTTCACTGATACAAATTCCTGCCCTTTGCGCCATTGCGGTCGCCTTTTTTATTAGGAAGAAATTGCTTGCTGATACTGCGGGAAAAACGTCCTAAATTAACTAAAATACTTAAGGTTCAGGTGTTTAATTAAAAAACCCTGAACCTTAAATCCAATCTTAATTACAACTTATCGGCATTCTTGTTCAAATATTCAGCAACGCCCGCAGGACTTGCATTCATACCCGCATCACCTTTAGTCCAACCTGCTGGACATACTTCGCCATGCTCTTCATGGAATTGTAAAGCATCGACTACGCGAAGCAATTCATCCATGTTACGTCCTATTGGCAAATCATTAACGACTTGATGACGCACTATACCACTGCGATCAATCAAGAAAGTCCCACGATAAGCTACACCACCATCGGCTTCAACATCATAATCTTTAACGATAGCATGTGTTAAATCAGCCGCCATGGTATAACGAACTGGACCTATACCACCTTGATTAATAGGCGTGTTACGCCAAGCATTGTGCGTAAAATGTGAATCTATAGAAACAGCAATCACTTCGACGCCACGACTTTTAAAGTCATCTACACGATGATCTAAAGCGATTAACTCACTAGGGCAAACAAAAGTGAAATCTAATGGGTAGAAAAAAACAACAGCATATTTGCCATCTGTCGCTTTCGAAAAACTGAATGAATCGACTATTTGACCATCGCCGAGTACGGCAGGAACTGTAAAATCAGGTGCTTGTTTACCGACTAAAACGCTCATTAATTGTCTCCAGAAATATTTAAAAAGCAAAAGGTTATAACTTCACTTACCACGGCTTCTGTGGTTTCGTACCGTATTCTACACCGATTTAGTGGGGAATTGTCTAGTATTGTTATTTTTAACTTGCTTTTATTTAAACTTTAGCCATAATTTGTAGTTAAGGGATTACAATAATTACAAATGGATCACACATAAAAGCAGCCTAATTTTTTAAAAATTGTTACTATACGCTCTGGCGACGTAACCCTGCTGTTAAATCAATGCTATAATTCTTGTCGAGGGGGATTTTCATATGGCAAAAAACAAACATATCACCGAACCAGATGTATTTGGTTATCAGGTGCGCATAGTAAGACGCGGCAAGGAAACGAGTCGTTATTTTTCACATAAATTATGGGGAAACAAAGGAAAGTCACTTAATGCCGCAATAACCTGGCGAGACCAGATGCTAGTCGTTTTAAAGGGCAGTAAAACTCGCTTTCTTAAGCCACCAAAAAACAAAACTACTACTGGCGTTACTGGCGTATCAAGAACCATTAAATACGATCATAGAAAAGATAAAAACTATCTTTGCTATACCGTTTTTTGGGTCTGCAATGGAAAATCCAGAAATAAAACTTTTCAAGTCGGCAATGTAGATAAAGTCACTGCAGATGATGAGCTACACGCCTTCCGCACAGCAAAGCTGTTTAGAAGTTGCTATGAGTTTTCTATCGATAATGATATTCAATTTTATGATGATAAGTTTGCCGGTTGGAAAAAAACACGACTTTATGATCACGAACACTTAAACGCCGTTTAAAATCCTTACAATGAGGGAAGTTAGTTACGCAGTAGCATTAAGGCACGTTAAATATCTTTAAAAAGTTTTTTTAACTTTCGTACGATTTAAATTGACTAATGATGCCATCCAACTCGTCCAGACTGGTATAAGCAATAACTAATTTCCCAGAACCATTTTCTTTATGTTCGATAACGACCTTAGCACCTAAGCTAGCAGTTAGGCTTTCTTGTAATCGCAAAGTATCTTTATCTATGGTTTTAATTTTTTGAATTTTAGGCTCGGAATGCAGCTCTCTAACTAAACGTTCCGTTGCCCTTACTGTTAAACCCTCTTTAACTACTTTATTAGCAGCGGTAACTTGCTTAGGCCCATCTAAAGATAATAAAGCACGTGCATGCCCCATTTCCAGTTGATTACTGATTAGTAATTTTTTTACTTCAGGATGCAACTCAATTAAGCGCAATAAGTTGGTGATAGTCGTTCGAGATTTACCCACAGCATCAGCGATAAGCTGATGCGTCATCTCAAACTCCTCTAGCAATCTTTTTAATGCCTCTGCTTCTTCTAGAGGATTAAGGTCTTCCCGTTGAATATTTTCAATTAAAGCAACGGCCATAGCCGATCGATCATCCATTTCCTTGACTACTATGGGTACTTGCGTCAAACCAGCCAATTGAGCAGCTCGCCAACGTCTCTCACCCGCAATGATTTCATATTTCTCATAAGCAAGCTGACGAACAATAATAGGCTGAATAATGCCTTGTGCCTTAATAGAGTCGGCAAGCTCCTGTAGCTTTTCGGGATTAATATCTTGGCGAGGCTGGTATTTACCACGCTGTAAATATTCTATCGGCAAAAGATTCAGATGATGCTTTTCTTCTTTAACGGTAACATCACCTAATAAAGCATCAAGACCACGACCTAACCCACGTTTATTTAAAGACATTTTTTCTCTTTATGTATGCTCATCCGCCAAGCAATGCTGCTACAGCGCTATGATAATCAAGTTGTAATAATCGGTTGTCAGAACAAACGAATCAGTTTTTAAAAATCACGAACCTGTTGCTCAATCTCATTCATCAATTCTTTTAAAGTAAGAACCTCTGCTAAAATGACCAACCTTTCTTGACGAATAGTCATTTCGGCTGATTCCGCCACCTCATTAATCGCCTCAAGTTCATTTAATACATCACTTGGAAGATTTATCTTTACCGCGATAGGCCTATCCTCATTAGCTGGCACATCGACCAACAGAGCCTCAAGACCTCTTCCTAATCCTCGATTTTTAAAACTCATAATTTATTTATTTCTTTCTATCATTTCATTTGCTAAGGCAACATAGGCCAATGAGCCACGTGAAGACTTATCATAACTGATTGCGGGCAAACCATAACTGGGCGCCTCTGCTAAGCGGATATTTCTAGGTATGCACGTCCTAAAGACTTTATCACCAAAATAGCGAATTAATTGCTCAGAAACATCTTTAGTTAGGCGATTTCTATCGTCATACATAGTCCGTAAAATACCTTCAAGATGTAACTCTGGATTCACGGAGCTTTGAATATTTTGCAAAGTACTCATCAAAGCCGAAAGACCTTCCAAAGCATAATATTCGCATTGCATCGGAATTAATAAACTATCCGCGGCCACCATCGCGTTCAAAGTCAGCATATTGAGTGATGGAGGACAATCAATCAGAATGTAATCATAATCTGCCTTAATGGGCATCAACGCATCAGCCAATCTTTGCTCTTTACGATCTGCATTGATTAATTTAACTTCAGCTGCTGTCAAATCAGCATTACCGGATATTACCGAAAAGCCAATGCCCGGCAAATGAACCACTGCTTGTGCAGCAGGCACATCCTCCATTAACAAATCGTAACTAGAAAACTCGACTTCCTGCTTATCTATACCACAACCCATTGCGGCATTGCCCTGAGCATCAAGATCAATTAACAACACTCGGCATTTAGCAACCGCCAACGAAGCTGCTAAATTAACAGACGTTGTGGTTTTACCCACCCCCCCCTTCTGATTGGTTATGGCAATTATTTTTCCCATGCATTGACCTCAGCTACTTCATTCAAATGTATTTTGACTAGACACCTTTCGCCGTCTATCCCAGGAACACTGAGAGGAAAAAGCTCTGTTTTTACAGACGCCAACATAGAAACATCGGGAACTTGTCCCTTCATTGCCAGCAATACACCCTCTTTATTAAGTAAATGAGCAGTTAATCGCACAATGTCTTCTAAGCTAGCAAATGCCCGAGTAATCGCCATATCAAAGTTATTACCCGGGCGATAAAGCTCTACACGATTATGACAAACACTGACATTAGTTAGTTTAAGCTCCAAAATAACTTGTTGTACGAAGCGAGTTTTCTTAGCATTACTATCTAATAATACAAACTCAATATCAGGAAAACAAATAGCCAAAACTATACCGGGCAAACCCGCACCAGTGCCTATATCAATAACTCGTTTGCCTTCAATAAAAGGCACTATCGCCAAACTGTCCAATAAATGCATAGGCACCATAGACACTCGGTCACGTATTGAGGTCAGATTATAGGATTTATTCCATTTTTCAATCAAAGTAATAAAAGCCAGCAATTGTTCTATCTGGTGTTCAGTCAAATTTTGGTTTAATGCTTCTAAACCTGAGACCAATATTTTTCGACAATCATCCATTAGGCACTTTTCTTCTTTAAATAAACTAATAATAGGGAAATCGCAGCAGGTGTCATGCCAGGGATTCGTGAGGCTTGACCCAAGGTTTCAGGTCGTTGTGCTTTAAGTTTTTGACTCACTTCATTAGATAAGCCGGGGACACCAGCGTAATCCAAGCTATCAGGTAGTCGTAAATGATCATGACGCAAGGCTTTATCAATTTCAGTTTGTTGTCTGACGATATAGCCCTCATATTTAGCTTGAATTTCGACTTGCTCACCGACTTGATCGGCAATCATGTCGCCTCCTTCAAAAAAGCCCAGTAATCGTTGTATATCAATTTCAGGTCTACGCAACAACTCCATTAAGTTGGCTTCTTTTAGCAGCGGCTTACCCCAGATTCCTTCAACTTCACGAGCCTGCTCTGATTCCGCCCTAACCCATTGCTTTTTTAGATCATCCTGTAAATTAGCAATAGCATTACGTTTAATGTCGAAAGCTTGCCAACGCTCATCGTCGACCAAACCCAATTCACGACCTTTTTCAGTTAAGCGTAAATCGGCATTATCTTCACGCAATAATAAACGGTATTCTGCACGACTGGTAAACATACGATAAGGTTCTTGCGTACCCCGAGTAATGAGATCATCAATCATCACGCCAATATAAGCCTGGTCACGCCTAGGACACCAACTCTCTAATTCTTGAGTTAATCGCGCAGCATTCAACCCAGCAATCAAACCCTGCGCCGCAGCTTCTTCATACCCCGTCGTACCATTAACTTGGCCCGCAAAAAACAAGCCATTCATGTGCTTAGTTTCCAGAGACATTTTTAAATCTCTAGGATCGAAGAAATCATATTCAATGGCATAACCGGGCCTAACGATTTCAGCATTTTCAAAACCTAACATCGAACGAACAAATTCATACTGCACATCAAACGGCAAGCTGGTAGAGATACCATTAGGATAGATTTCATGAGTATCTAAACCTTCTGGCTCTACAAATATTTGATGCGTATCTCTATCAGCAAAGCGCACAATTTTGTCTTCAATCGAAGGACAGTAACGCGGCCCTATGCCTTCGATAATGCCAGAATATAAGGGTGACCTATCTAAGCCCGCGCGGATAATATCGTGGGTCTTGCTGTTGGTACGGGTAATGTGGCAAGGGATTTGTCGCGGATGATCTTCACGTTTACCCATAAAAGAAAACACCGGCACAGGATCATCACCGTGCTGCTCTTCCAGCTTACTAAAGTCGATGGTTCTACCGTCAATACGCGGGGGAGTGCCGGTTTTTAAACGATCAATACGAAAAGGCAATTCACGCAAGCGATCCGCTAAAGCAATAGAAGCAGGATCACCTGCCCTGCCACCACTATAATTTTCTAAACCGATATGAATTTTACCGCCCAAAAAAGTACCGGTCGTTAACACTACGGCCTTAGCCATAAAATTTAAACCCATTTGAGTTTTAACGCCGCACACTTGATTACCGACAACGATTAAATCAGCCACCGTTTGCTGAAATAACGCTAAATTAGGCTGGTTTTCTAGAGTATGTCTAACTGCCTGTTTATACAATAGTCGATCAGCTTGCGCACGAGTTGCTCTAACTGCTGGCCCTTTACTAGCATTTAAGGTTCGAAACTGAATGCCACCTAGATCAATGGCTTTAGCCATAATGCCACCTAAGGCATCAATCTCTTTAACTAAATGACCTTTACCTATGCCACCGATGGCCGGATTACAGCTCATTTGCCCTAAGGTTTCGATATTTTGCGTTAACAATAACGTTTTCGCGCCACTACGCGCAGAGGCCAATGCCGCTTCAGTTCCAGCATGGCCACCGCCGACCACAATTACGTCAAAATCTTTTTTAAATTTCACAAGCTTTTTTCACTCTGAGTAGTACACTATTTGCACCCATCTACTTAGATGAGCTTTAGACTATTATAAGAGGTAAACCATGAAAAAACGTAGTAATCCAAACAAAATAGATTGTATTCCTATACAAAACCCCGTAGCCAAGTTCGCAGGTCAGTTTAATAAAGCGCAAGTCTTTGCTGATAAAAACCAATATCGTCGCAATGCCAAACATAGGCAGCAGGAAGTTAGCCCAATTACGTTAAATCTTAGCGTAATTCGGCTAGCTTCTTGTGATTCATTAATAGTTAGTTATGGCAACATTATTAAAAGAATTTACAACAAATCAGCAGCATCCTAAAAAACAACAAGAATCACCAACATTATTTTTATAATGTTGGTGATTCTAAGCATTATCTGCAGATCCCAGAAATAATATAGATCATTCCAAAGTTATCGGC
>QVQF01000201.1 GCA_003584895.1 Methylococcales bacterium | reverse complement strand
AATGTGTTGCAAAAACGCCAGTTGCTTGTTGCCAGTTTTATAAGTGAAATCATCGCGAGTCGGGCCGCCACCGCCTTTAGCGGTGCCGAACGGAGGATTGGTTAAAATAACATCGGCTTTAGGCAGTTGCGTGCCGGGTAAGCCTAAGGTATTACCCAAATGCACTACACCTTCAGCATCACCTTCCATGCCGTGCAATAAACAATTCATTAAGGCTAAACGGCGAGTACCCGGCACCAATTCCATACCGACAAAGGCTTTATTGCGCTGAAAGCTTTGCGCTTTGGCATCTAGATCATAAAGATCATCGTTATGGCTTTTAATATACGCATCGGCGGCGATTAAAAACCCAGCCGTTCCTGCGGCAGGATCTTGTATCAGTTCACCTGCTTGCGGTTTGATACAACGGATGATGCTGTCTATCAACGGACGCGGGGTAAAGTATTGGCCGGCACCGGATTTAGTTTCACTGGCATTCTTTTCCAGTAAGCCTTCGTATAAATCGCCTAAACCGTCACGTCGGGCACTGAACCAGTCGATAGTATCTAAGGATTTAATCAGTTGCTCTAAATGACGTGGTTCACGTAAGCGCGTTTGAGCATCGGCATAAATGGCCAGTATTAAATGATCGCTAACCACGGTATTGCCATCGGCATCTTTGCCGGTGGACAGGGCTAGCAAGATATGGCGATAATCGTTAAGCAGGTTAAGGCCGCTTTTACTGCTTAAATCTGGCCAGCGGCAGCCCTCGGGTAATTTGTGTTCATTGAGCAAACCGGCTTCGGTGTTTTCATATTCCATTTTAATAAACAACAGCAATACTAACTCGGTGACGTAATCGCTGTAGTTAATGCCATCGTCACGCAATACGTCACAGAGGTTCCAGAGTTTTTGTACGATGTCGTTATTGGTCATAATCCGTTTATTGATAAAGGTAGGGATTGATCAGGCCAACTTGAGTTGGCTCAAAATGGCGAGTATTACGAGTGGCAACGATCAGATTATGCTCCAAAGCAGTCGCTGCAATCATTAAGTCGGCACTATTATGCCCTAACTCTGCACTCAAACGTCCCCAGCGTTGTGCAATGCTAATGGATAACGGCAATATGCGTTGTTGATATCGTTGTAAAATGGTATCCAGCCAGCGTTGTAAATCTTCTGCAAATTCTGGATTATTGCGCCGTTGCTGGGTTATGCCACGTTCGACTTCACCTATAGTTACGACGCTGATGTAAACGTCTAACGAATTGATGCTGAGCAGCCATTTTTCCAGATTCTGATCACGCTGTTTTCGACGGATGGCTGACAGAATATCGGTATCCAACAAAAATGACATTATTCAAAGTCTCTAAGTCGAACATCTACTCGCTCAAACTCCCCGTCATCTGTAGGCATACTAAGTAGATGGTCGATAAACGAAGGGGCTTTTGAGGCTTCATAGCGTTGGAATTTTTCAAACTCTTCCATTGATAGCACCACTGCCGAAGGTACGCCACGACGAGTGATTACCTGAGCCTTACCCTGTTTTGCCGCATCGACGACAGCACTAAATTTATTTTTAGCGTCATGTAACGACCATTGCTTGGTTTGCATAAATACCTCTTGAGCGGGCTAATTGATCTAGCTAGATTATAACAGGGTTTAGTTTAAGCGATTGCTAGCCAGAGATTGTCATTTAAAGTCTCCAATACTTTATCCAGATCACCACCGAGTAGTGAATTTAGGCGCTTGGCGCCACCATCTTGGGCAAAAGCTCGATTGACGACTTGTTGATCAATCACCACTTCATGAGTCAGTTGCTTGGCGAGCCTATCTAGCCATTTACGTTGTATCGGCGTCCAAGGATGCAGCGCATAAATTTTTTGCATAGCGTTAGCGTCGCGCTGCTCGAACGATAACAAGGCTTCACCTAAGGCGGCTTGGCGTATATAGCCGACTATACTGACGGCCATTTCTTGCTGGGTTTGATTGCGCCAAGCACTTTGCAATCTAGCTTCACTGTAGCCGTGTTCATCCAATAACAAACGCACTTCTTTAAGTTGTGCGCGGGTGAGGTCTTTAGGCTTATTGACGATGACACACAGTGCCACTGATAAGTTAATCTGCTCATTAATAAAACGATTAAAGCTCTCTAAATAATCCGCTGGCTTTTCGTTGACACCGAAAGTTTGGCTGCGGCTTTTAAATTCATCTATACCTTCATAAATGATCGGTAAGCGATCTGAACCTAGTAAGTCGCTGACTTCGCCTAATTGCTTAAGCAAACCACTATGACTTTGTACAAACTCGGCGGCTTGTTTAGGGCCCAGTTGTTGCAAATGCTTATGCAAGTGACTGGGTTCTATGCCCCACAGACTTTCCAGCTCAGCCAGTTTTTGTTTAAGCTCAGGCTTTTTCTCGGCTTTATTAACGGCTTTACGTAAGATACGCATGACCTTTTGACTGATGTCATTTAAGACATCATGGGCATGACTGGTTTCTGTCGTGCTGCCTGCTGCGCTTAAACTGTTAGGATCGGTCAGTTCTTGTAGTAATTGTTCAAGAGTGATATTAGGATCTTTAACCAAGGGTTTCATGGCGCTGACTTCTTGTAGTGCCGCGTAAATATCTACAGGATCAAAGATTTTGAAGACGACTTTACCAATCTCATCACAGCGCCGAGTCGCGCGGCCTAACATTTGCTCAAAAAGAATACGCGAACGAACTCTGCGTAAAAATACCAGATTACAGATTTTAGGCACATCAATGCCGGTGGTAAGCAAATCAACGGTGATGGCAATGCTGGGGTATTTTTCGTTTTTATAACGTCTGATAAGTTGCGGTACTTTATCACTTTGTCCGGTGATTTTACTAACCGCTGCCTCGTTATAGCCCTCCCCGTAAAGGTCTTTAAAAGCCTGATCTAGTAGACGCTTAACCATGTCGGCGTGTAAGTCGGTGGCGCAGAAGATCATAGTTTTTTCTTCGCCGAAGGGATCGAGTTCTTGTGCTAACTGGGCGCAGATGACTTGGTTGAAGCTTTCGGTAATCACACGGCGGTTAAAGGCATCGACTTCAAAATTTAATTCATCATCTAACTCAGCCAGTTCTACCTCACCAGTTCGTGTATTAACTACGCTAACCTGTAGGCCTTTATCCAAATGAATGCCATTTTGACTGAGTAGAGTTTCATAACGGATTGGCGGTTCGTGATCAATCAGCCAATCGTCGGCTACGGCTTCACGGTAGCTGTAGGTATAAACCGGTTTGCCGAACACTTCCGTAGTATGTTTGGCGGGTGTTGCGGTCAAGCCAATTTTAACGGCATCAAAATAATCCAGTACTCGGCGATAGCTAGACAGATATTGCGCGACATCGCGCATGGCCAATTCGCCCTCGGTCATGTCTTGATCTAAGGTATATCCGCGATGAGCTTCGTCGATGATGATGCAATCATAAGCATCAATAGTCGGTGGCTGATCTGATTGAAAAATCCGTTTAACCATCGCTTGTACGGTAGCGACTTGAATGCGGGTTTCAGCTTCGGCGCTCATATCGCCTAGTAAGGCGATATTGTAGATTTTAGACAGCGGTTGATTTTGTTCTAGCGGTGCATCGTTAAAAAAATCTATGGCTTGTTCACCCAGTGCGGTGCGATCGACTAAAAATAGAATACGCTTGAATCGCTCGGTTTTTAAAAACCGATACATCAAACCGATGATGGTTCGTGTTTTTCCAGTACCCGTCGCCATCGCCAGTAAGCAGTTACTTTGCTTATTTGCCAAAGCCTGCTCTACCGCCTGTATCGCCTGTTGCTGATAGTCGCGTAGTTTAAGATAAACAAAGCTTTCTTCTTTAAGAGCCTGTTGCGCTGCTAAATGACTGCGTTTAAGGATGTCCAACAAGCCTTCGGGACTATGAAAATCATGTAGTGGTTTAGCTAAGTTTGCAAGCTCGCGTACATCACGAAACCAAGTGCCGGATTGTTCAGCTAATTGCTTAACATAGGGTCTGGCATTACAAGAATAGACGAAGGGAATTTGATAATGGCCTTCTTGGCTATCTGGCCAAGCTATGCTGCGGCCATGGAGTTGCCAAGCTGATTGCATGATAGCACTGGGTTTAAAACCACGCGCATAGCGTTCGGCTTGGGGGATTTTACCGGCAACATTGGTGTTTTCTCGTTTGGCTTCTACGACGGCAATAGGCGTTAAACCAGCAAATAATACATAGTCGGCGGCTTGTTGGCCTTGAGTCGGCCATTCGGCTATGGCTTTGTTTTTACCCTTTTCAGGGCGTGCGCCTTTTTGATAGGTGAGTAATTCGGTGTCGGCATCCCAACCCGCAGCAATAAGTTGCTGATCAATCAGGATGCGCGTTAATTCTTCGTTAAGCGTCAGTTGAGCGCTGGCTTTTTTAATAACCGCGCTGATTTTATCAGGCAGTTGTTGCTGGCTTTCAAGTTGCTCTTGCAAGACTTTGAGTCGTGCGTCAAAAGCTTTACGTTCTGCCTTTAACTGGCTTTCATGCGCTAAGGCCAAGGTCTGAAAGTCGCGCGCCTCTGTATCCATGTGTTCAGCCAACTGCACATATTCATCTTTTTCGCGGGCGACTAAGGCTATTAGTTGCTGATTGCTTTCGACCTGTACATTAGAATCTTGCAGCTTTGCTTTAAGTTGCTCAATCTGCGTATTTAATTCCCGCAGCTGTAAGCTAGGGTCTATCGGTGCGATAAAAGGGCCGGGTTTAAAGGCCGTGCCTTGTTTACCAAAAGCATGGTGATACCAAATAGCTAAGGTTCGCGCTAAACGCAAACCATCCATAGCTTCTTTGTGTTGAGTTCTGAATTGATGGGTGGCTTTATTGCCCTCGATACGCAAAGTATGAAAGAGCTCACGAATACTAGGATCGAGGCGAATGTCACGATTCAATTTAAACAGCAAATCGGCTTGTGAGGTTTTTTCGTCGAAGTCAATACCACTGCGTGCAGCTATATCTTGGGCTAAGGCTTCGCCCAGTTGACGTAGTTTGATGAGTGTTGTGTTGGGGTCGGCGGAAAATAGCTGTTCCGCAGCAAAGGCTAACTGAAAAAATACCGGATCATGTTCTGTTAAGAAATCAAAATTGCTCTTGTCGTCCATAAATCCCTCAGGGCTTAATGTTACAGCTTCATTGCTTACAAATGATATCAATATGAAGCTAGTATAGCTGAGATCAGGATTATGTTGATTACTAACTTAAAGCGGGACAGTTTCAGCGCAGACGAAAGGCTCAGGGCGAAAGATTAAGCCTAGGAGGCTAGCTACTTAGGGCGTGACAGATACTAGGTTTAACCCTTCGCCTTTTGCCCTTTGTCTGCGCTTAGGAGAACCCTGTCTAAAAGCATAGGTATCTACACAAGTAAAAGTTGCGTATAGACTAAGCCCCAGTGATGTAAATCCTGAAACTGAAGTTATAACCCCCCCCGTTGGGGCGTATTGCATACGCCCTTTTATAAGGTGTATTTTATAAGGGCGTATGCAATACGCCCCTACCCGCCTTCACCACAATGTTATCATTACTGATAAATAAAACTTGTGTAGATACCTATGGTCTAAAAGTGAACGATTAAGCTAGTGTCCCGTCTTAAATTGGTAGCCAGTATGTTTATGTGGGATAGCCAAAAACCAAGCTTAACTTAGCCTTATTACTGCCTAGCAAAGGCTTAGTCGCCTAAATAAAGGGCTTAATACGAGCTATCTAGCGCTAGATTCGGGTAGCGAGTCATTTAATTGTCAAATCTTGCGCTTAATCGTTATTTTCAGTGGGTTAATCGGAGTTATCAGTGGTTAAATCAGTCTGATGAAACATTTCATTGGGCTATCAAAGCGTTAATTGATTATTTAAAGCGCATAAAACATCAGGTTAAAGCCTTAACAAATAAAACTTAGCACTTAATCGTAGCGATGAAAGACTTAATCATGGTTTTAAAGCCTTTTTTAGCCTTATTTATAGGCTTAATCGGACTTTTTAAACGGCTGATACTTCCGATTAAACCTTAGATATCACTGGCTATTGTTTGCTAGGTCTTTTTAAGTGCTAGTTTATGCTGGCTATTGTTTACTAGGTCTTTTTAAGCGCTAGTTTGTGCGGGCTATTGTTTGCTAGGTCTTTTTAAGCACTAATTTTCGCTGGTTATCGCTCGTTAGGTCTTTTTATACGCTCGATTATGTTAATAATATCGTTCGCTAGGCTTTCAAGCCACTCGATTGCTCTATTAATCGTTTGTTATTATTTTCAATCGGTCTCATCACGCCTATTGACCTAGCTATCAAAATAAGGTGATAATGCCTTGCATTCATTATTCTATGCAAAGCCTTTATCATCTTATTAGCTCTTTATTTACTTGCTATTTTCTATATATACAAGTTCATTACTACTGATTTCTATTTATTAACAGCGCTTAACTACGCAAGTAGTCGACGTAACAAGGCCGTAGGTTTTGGCTTACATAATTTACCAAAGACCGTAGCACCAAAACCTATTAATTCTTCAATTGTAGTTTTTTAAAAAGGTGAACCCTATGAAAAAAGTGTTATTGAATTTCATTCAATTTCCGGTTACTGATAAAGTGAGTTTTTATCGTAATTCAGTGGCAAAAACAACGGGGAATGCTTTGTTTCCTACGCCAGAAATTTCCATGGCAGATTTAACAACTGCACTGGATCTATTCGAGGCAGCTATTGTAGCCGCTAGTGATGGCAGTCATATCGCTGTTTCTGCTCTGCATGATTGTGAATTAGCCACCGATAAGAAGTTTCGAACTTTAGCCCATTATATTGACAAAGTTGCCGATGGCGATGAAACGACTATTTTAAGTGCGGGTTTTCAGGCTAGTAAAGACGCAGCCACTAGAAATAAAATGCCTTTATCGGCTTATGATGGCAGTCATAGTGGCAGTGTTATATTGGACTCTAAAGCAATAGACAAAGCCGGTGCTTATATTATTCAAATTGCTGAAGGCGCGGGACCCTTTGTTGAAAGTGACTGGAGAATAGTGGCCATCGTCACTCAAGCACGATATGAAGTTACTGGTCTGATCAAAGGTAAAGTTTATAGTTTTCGCGTAGCCGCCGTGACACCCACTGGCACTACCGATTATTGTGCGCCAGTAGAAAAATTAGTAACGTAATTCATGCTATAGGTAAGTCCGCTGGTTCCCAATCTGGAACTTGGGAACCAGCACATCCTTTCTTATTTGATAGCCTAGTCAGTAATAGATATGTTATATTATAACATTATGACGACACCTATTGAGGATGATGATGTACAAAAAATTGTTATTACTGGCCGCCTCTACTAGTTTTTTTGCTTTAGCGGCCACTGCTGATGATCAAAACATTATTCAGGCAGCACCTAGTGATGAGTCAATAGTCAATTTAGAGACTGTCGTGGTCAGCTCCAGTTTTGCACCCAAAGTTTCAGCCTCTCCTTTGCCAGCAACCCAGTTATCAGGTGATGAGTTAACCTTGAAAATGGGCAACACTATTGGCGACACCTTAAAACAAGAACTCGGCATCAGTAGTCAATCTTTTGGTCCTGGTGTCGGCACACCAGTAATTCGCGGCCAAAGTGGGCCTAGAGTTAAAGTGTTGGAAAATGGCATAGGTAGTGGCGATGTTTCTCAATTAAGTCCAGATCATGCCAGTAGTATTGATCCATCTATGGCCGAGAGCATTGATGTGTTACGAGGCCCTGCGACCTTGCGCTATGGCAGTGGCATCATAGGCGGCGTGGTTAATGTTATCGACAATCGTATCCCTACGCACTTATATACTAAGTCGGTTAATGTAGTGTTTGATCAGCGTCTGGATTCGGCCACTAACGAATCCAGCTCTGCTATGAAAACAGAAGGTAGCAAAGGCCATTGGGCTTATCATTTAGATGGATTGGTGCGTGAGCGCGGCGATATGTCTATCGCAGGCTCTGCCATAGATATCCCTAAAGCACAGGCACTCGATCCTACTTTGACTGTGGTTAATAATGGCCATGGCACGCTAGCCAATACCTTTTCAGAAGCATTTAACGGTGCAGCGGGCGCCTCTTATATTAATGATAAAGGCTTTGTAGGGCTGGGGTTTAATCAGTCACATAATAATTATGGCATTGCGCCTGATGGTGGAACCTTTAGCTCTAATGGCATAGCCTATGCAAACCCTAATGTTCGTATTGATCAACGCCAAAATAAATATGATTTTAAGAGCGAATTAAATCAGCCTTTTAGTTTTGCCGAAAAAGTCGCTATGCGTTTTGGTTATACTGATTATTATCATACTGAACTTTCCGGTGGTGTACCGGGCATACCTTATAACCCAGGCGCAGCCTTTAGCAATAAGTCCTATGAAGGTCGCATGGAATTTACGCATAAAGACATCGGGCCCTTTAAGGGCAGCGTTGGCTTTCAAGCGACCTCTAGTCAATTTGCGGCTTTCAATTTTCCATCTGGGGGCGTGCCTAGTGCTGATCTTGCATCACTTGATAGCGCAACGACTCTTACGGTACCGGCCACCCAAACCAACAGTTTTGGTGTATTTGGTTTAGAGTCTGTTAATGTGGGTTCTATGCTCTATCAAGCAGGACTGCGCGTTGAAGACTCAGCATTGATACCGACGCTGAGCACTGGCTATATTGCCCCCTTAGCTAGCAGAGTTAACTCAAATTATAATTACACGCCGGTCAGTGCCTCAGTATCGGCCTTATGGACCTTGGATAAAAGCAATAGTTTTAATATGGGCCTTACTCGCTCGCAACGTGCTCCCCAAGTCCAAGAGTTATTCTCAAACGGTTTTCACGATGCCACACGTAGTTATGAATTAGGTGATCCTAATCTGCAAATGGAAACCTCTTATAACTTAGATTTAGGTTATAAGTTTAAAGCTCATGGCGTGCGAGGCGAACTCGATTTGTTTAATAACTGGGCTAACGATTATATTTACCAACAACGCACTGGGAACTTTGTGCCCCCCGGCTTTGTAGTCACAGCAAATTCGCAAACTTTAAACAATGCACAATGTTTAGCGGCCTCCCCTACTGCCGCATGTACTCCTGTTACTGGCAGTATGCAGGCCGATGCTATTTTTAGAGGTTACGAAACTAAGCTGGTATTCCCTGTCATGGAAAACCGCCATGGTATAGTTGATCTAACCTTGTTTAGCGATTACACCCGAGGTCAGTTTGTTAATGGCGCAGGTAATGTGCCACGCTTACCACCGTTACGCTTTGGCTTGCAATGGGATTATAGTCAACAACAGTGGTCCGGTAATGTACGCTTTACCCGCGCTCAAGCTCAAAATGATGTTGGCACGAATGATACGGCAACCGCCGGTTATTATTTATTAACCATGGGCGGCGAGTATCAAATTAAGCGCTATCATGACACTCATATTATGATTTATTTAAAAGGCAACAACCTGCTAAACGAAAACATTCGTAATTCAGTGTCTTATTTACGCAATTTTTCACCTGAACCCGGGCGCGGCGCGCAGTTGGGTATTAAAATCACTTATTGATGCGCTATGTATCATTCGAGACCAGTAGATTTTATTAAAATAGCTTACTCGCCACCTAAAAACCCAAGTTGTCGCCAAGACTCATAACTCACCAATGCCACGGTATTTGATAAATTCATACTGCGATTATTGGGATGCATAGGTATTCTTAATTGTTGCTCTGCGGGTAAAGACTCATGAATATAACTGGGTAGCCCGGCTGTTTCAGATCCAAACAACAAAACATCACCCGATTGATACTCTATGTTGGTATAGAGATTGGTGCCTTTTGTAGTAATAGCTAAGATTCGATTACCCTGCATCGCGAGTAAGAAGGCTTGGTAATCTGGGTATCGGCTAATCTTAGCCAAATCAAAATAATCTAGCCCTGAACGACGTAAGTTTTTTTCTTCAAAATCAAAGCCCAATGGCTCTATCAGATGTAAATGATAGCCGTTATTGGCAGTCAGACGAATAATATTGCCTGTGTTTTGCGGAATCTTAGGTTCATATAGTGCAATATTTAACATATTTTTGTTTCAGGGTCTTTAAGGTAAGCTGTAGTTATTAGTAAAATCAACTTGAGGATAAACTATTTGTTAATCGAAACAAGCTTTAAAGCGGCATGGTGGTTAAAGAACCCTCATTTACAAACTTTATATCCGGCTTTACTCAGATCCAAATCAGCATTAGCTTTACGTCGTGAGCGCTTAATAACACCTGACCAAGATTTTATTGATCTGGATTGGTATGGTGAAGACCATCAACCCTTAGTTATTTTATTACATGGCTTATCGGGTAGCTCTCAATCTAGTTACATTGTTGGCTTACAACGCTCATTATCAAATAATGGTTTTCGTAGTGTTGTTTTAAATTTTCGAGGCTGCAGTGGTGAATATAACCATACCGCCCGCTGCTATCATTCGGGTGAAACCGAAGATATACATTTCCTTTATCAGACATTACGACAAAGAGAGCCCAATACGCCTATGGCCGCTATCGGCTTTTCTTTAGGGGGCAATGTATTGCTGAAATGGTTAGGTGAACAGACTACTCAGTCATCATTATTTGCCGCTGTCGCCGTTTCTGTGCCTTTTTTGTTAAATGCTTGCGCAACTAAATTGGATCAAGGCTTTTCTAAAGTTTATCGCAGACATTTACTAGATGAGCTAAAAGACTATATTCGAGAAAAACATCATTATTTACTGCACATCAATGAACATGGGGAGGCGAATAAGCTTGCCCAACTTGGTGATTTATCTGACATCAACTCGTTTTGGCAATACGATAATCGAGTCGTTGCAAAACTACATGGTTTTAAAAACAGCTTAGATTATTATCAGCGCTCAAGTTCTCGGCAATTTCTTAAAGCCATAACGGTGCCTACTTTGTTAATCCAAGCGATTGATGATCCTTTTATGACCGAGTCCGTCATTCCAAGCTTAGACGAATTATCTTCCTGTGTACATCTAGAGCAGACACCTAAAGGTGGTCATGTGGGCTTTATAATGGGCAACAATCCTTTTAAGCCCAGTTATTGGTTAGATCAGCGCATACCTGAGTTTTTAGTATTACAGGCAAAACTCTGTAAGCAATAAATTCATGTGATTCAACTATTGTTAACTATCAACTTATGATATGATTAGCGACTTTTATCGTTGAGACTGTAATAAATGGCCAAAGAAGATCAGATTGAAATGGAAGGCAAGGTAATTGACACGCTTCCTAATACTATGTTCCGTGTCGAACTTGAAAACGGTCACGTTGTGACTGCTCACATTTCAGGAAAAATGCGCAAACATTATATCCGTATATTAACGGGCGATAGTGTTAAAGTTGAAATGACGCCTTATGATTTAAGTAAAGGTCGCATTACTTTCCGTATGCGCTAATACTCTACCATCTCACGATGGCTACTCCTTTTAAGGAGTAACCTCGACATCAATTTATAGATTTCCGTAAGTTTTCTAATAACTATTAAGTTCAACTGAGTTGCCGTATTAAAAATCGGCCTCAGAAACAAGCTCTTCATTGCTTTCTATTGCAAAACATACTTCGTCTTTTTCTATGTAAATTCTGACATGACCACCCTTGGTCAACTTGCCAAACAGCAAGTCATTAGCCAAAGGTTTCTTGATTTTTTCTTGGATTAAGCGCGCCATAGGTCTCGCACCCATCTTGGTATCACAACCATTTTCAGCTAGCCATAATCGAGCATCAGAACCCAAGACTAATGTCACATGCTTTTCGCTAAGCATAGCCTCTAACTCAAAAATAAATTTATCAACCACAGAACCTACAACCGATATATCTAAGGGCTTAAATTGAATAATCGCATCTAAACGGTTTCGAAATTCTGGACTAAAGCCTTTTTCTATAATTTTCATACTGTCGGTCGCATGATCTTGCTGAGTAAAGCCCATAGTGGCACGACTTCCCTCTTCTGCGCCGGCATTGGTGGTCATGACTAAAATAATATTGCGGAAATCCGCTTTACGTCCATTATTGTCGGTCAAGGAACCATGATCCATAACTTGCAATAATAAATTAAAGACATCTGGATGCGCCTTTTCTAACTCATCCAGCAATAAAACGGCATGAGGATGCTTATTGACCTGCTCAGTCAATAAACCACCTTGATCAAAGCCAACATATCCAGGTGGCGCACCAATAAGCCTAGATACAGTATGTCGCTCCATATATTCCGACATATCAAAACGTATTAATTCTACGCCTAATACTTTGGCCAATTGCCTAGTGACTTCGGTTTTGCCTACACCGGTTGGACCTGCGAATATAAATGAGCCGATGGTCTTTTGAGCATCTCTTAAGCCGGCACGAGATAGCTTTATAGCCGAGGCTAAAGCGGAAATAGCTTCATCTTGACCAAACACCAGCATTTTCAAGTTTTTCTCAAGATTAGCGAGCTTATCAATATCATTAGAAGACACTGATCTTGCTGGCACTCTAGCAATTTTTGAAACGATATCTTCAATTTCTGCGACATCGATTTCTTCTTTACGCATTTCCACTGTCGCCATACGCTGCTTTGCACCGGCTTCATCAATTACATCAATGGCTTTGTCAGGTAAATGTCTATCTGTAATATAGCGATCTGATAATTCAGCAGCCACACGTAACGCTTCAGCAGAATATCTCACATTATGATGTTCTTCAAAGCGCGATTTAAGGCCCTTTAGAATCAAAATGGTATCTTCTACTGAGGGCTCTAAAACATCAATCTTTTGAAATCTACGTGCCAAAGCATGATCTTTTTCAAATATGCCACGATATTCCTGATACGTAGTTGAGCCTATACAGCGCAACTGGCCAGAAGCTAACGAGGGCTTAATCAAGTTAGAAGCATCCATGACGCCACCTGAAGCCGATCCGGCGCCAATAATGGTATGAATCTCATCGATAAACAATATAAAATCTGGCTCTTTTTTAAGCTGATTCATTAAGGCTTTAAGGCGCTTTTCAAAATCACCACGATATTTAGTGCCTGCGACCAATGCACCTAAGTCTAAAGAATAAATCACACTATTCATTAAGATGTCAGGCACTTCTTTATCAACAATTCTTTTTGCCAAGCCTTCTGCAATGGCTGTTTTGCCAACACCCGCCTCGCCGACTAACAAAGGATTATTTTTACGACGTCGACAAAGGGTTTGAATGGTGCGCTCAAGCTCAAGCTCTCTACCAATCAAAGGATCAATACGCCCCTGCAACGCTTCTTCATTAAGATTTGTGGTGTACTTTTCTAAAGGACTACCTGCCTCGCTATCTGCTCCTGCAGATTCAGATGATGATTCTTTTGAAGCACTATGATCTTGATCTATTTTTGAAATGCCATGCGCAAGATAATTAACTACATCCAAACGCGAGACATCTTGTTTATTCAAGAGATATACGGCATGAGAATCTTGCTCACTAAACAAAGCCACAAATAAATTAGCACCGGTCACTTCTTTCTTATCAGAAGCCTGAACATGAAAAACGGCACGTTGCAAGACTCTCTGAAAACCTAAAGTAGGTTGGGTTTCGCGCTCGATACCTAAGGGGATCAATGAAATAGTGTCATCAATAAAAAACACTAATTGTTCGCGTAATATGCCAAGATTGCAACCACAGGCTTTCATAATGTCTTCTGCGGAACTATTATCAAGCAATGCTAACAACAAATGCTCAACCGTAATAAATTCATGACGATTATCATGCGCGTCTTTAAAGGCAGTATTTAAGGTAACTTCAAGCTCTTTACTTAACATATGCGTTCCTAATTAAATAATTTCCATCGAACACATTAACGGGTGCTGATAGCTTCGTGAATATTCATTGACTATATAGACCTTAGTCTCAGCCACATCTTTACTATATGTTCCGCAAACGCCTACCCCTTGGGTATGTATTTGCAGCATCACTTGAGTGGCTTTTTGCTCAGACATAGCAAAAAAATCCATTAAAATCTCAATGACAAAATCCATGGGCGTAAAGTCATCATTTAGTAAAATGACTTTATACAAAGGAGGTTTTTTTAGTTTTGGTTTAGCATCTTGGAGCGCTACCCCATCATCACTATCTTGGTACGGTTCGAAATCGGACATAAATTAATTAAGTAAATAAACAAATGACTCTAAGCATTTAACATGCTGACAATGGTAGAGTATTTCAAGCCTATGTAAATAATAAATTTCAATGGTTTATGGTTATACCTAAAACTAAATATTCTGCTTGAGTAATAAATAGACTTAATAGATCCATTTTTACCAACATAAGTTACTTTAATCTAGTAACATATTATTTTTTATTATCAGTCGGAAATCATCAATGGTTTGGAAACCTCACGTTACTGTTGCCGCTATCA
Source organism: Methylococcales bacterium (assembly GCA_003584895.1). GTDB lineage: Bacteria > Pseudomonadota > Gammaproteobacteria > Methylococcales > Methylomonadaceae > Methylobacter_C. The sequence goes on along the minus strand of QVQF01000201.1, from coordinate 4,214 downwards.
TCCAGCAAGACAATCGTTTTTTGCTCGTAGAAGAAGAGACAGCGCATGGGCTACAATTTAATCAACCTGCAGGCCATTTAGAAGAAAATGAAGATTTAATAGCCGCTGTCTGTCGCGAAACTTTGGAAGAAACCGCTTGGATGTTCGAACCTGAACATATTATTTCTCTACAACTTTGGCGAAAAAATCTTGAATCTCCAACGTTTCTTCGCGTTTGCTTTTCCGGTCACTGTCATAGTCATAACTCTAAGCAAAAGTTGGATGATGGCATCGTTGCAACTCACTGGCTTACTCGCGATGAAATCGCAGCACAGCAACATCGCTTGCGCAGTCCTCTAGTCTTGACTAGCGTAGATGAATATCTCAGTGGGCAACGCCACCCTTTATCTATATTAAAAGCATTCCTAGCTTCAAATGATGAGTAAAAATATAATTGTCGGCATGTCTGGCGGCGTTGATTCTTCAGTCACTGCTTTAGAACTTTTAGAACAAGGCCATCAAGTCAGCGGCTTATTCATGAAGAACTGGGAAGAAGACGAAGGCACTGAATATTGTACCGCTATGGAAGACCTTGCTGACGCACAACAAGTTTGCGACAAATTGGGTATCACACTAAAAACGGTTAACTTTGCCGCTGAATACTGGGATGAAGTATTTGAAGTCTTTTTATCTGAATTCAAAGCTGGGCGCACCCCTAATCCAGACATACTTTGTAATAAGCATGTTAAATTCAAAGCCTTTCTAAATTATGCTATTGAAGATTTAGGTGCTGATTACATAGCAACTGGGCACTATGCTCGCGTCGCTGAAAAAAATGACAAATTTTTCTTATTAAAAGGTCTAGACCCTAATAAGGAACAAAGTTATTTCCTATATACCCTAGGACAAAAAGCTTTATCAAAAACACTCTTTCCAATTGGTCATTTGCATAAACCAGAAATTCGAGCTTTAGCAAAAAAAGCAGGTTTTGATAATCATAAGAAAAAAGATAGTACTGGCATTTGTTTTATCGGTGAGCGTAAATTTACTGAATTTTTGCAACGTTACTTACCAACACAGCCCGGCGAAATGGTTACCCCAGAAGGCCAATACATAGGTAAACATCAAGGCTTAATGTATTACACTTTAGGGCAGCGTCAAGGATTAGGCGTTGGTGGTGTAAAGAATGCACCTGATGAACCTTGGTATGTACTAGATAAGGATTTGGAAAACAATAGATTGATCATTGGGCAAGGTCATGATCATCCACTTATGTTACATAACACCCTAGAAGCTAATCAACTTGACTGGTGTAGCAATCAAGCGCTAACTGAAACGATCCTATGTGCCGCCAAAACTCGCTATCGACAAACTGACCAAGCCTGCCAAGTCATTCCACTTGGCAATGACCGCTGTCGCGTGATATTTGATCAACCGCAACGAGCTATTACTCCTGGACAATCAGTTGTTTTTTATCAAGATGAAGTGTGTTTGGGTGGCGGCATTATCGAATGTAAATCAAACAGCTATTAATAAGCTGCTAATAAATCAAAATGACCTAATGGCCTACCAAAAATTTAACACAATAGAAACCAATAAATTGTTAACGTAATTTACGTATAAATTAAACAACTAAAGCTAGAGTTTTTTAGGTTCATAAGCGTAAAATAGTGGCCGTATCTCCTGCAGTATTCGAGAGTGTGCTGGGTGTTTCCTGAACCTGTTTTTACCCCGGGGACGAAATCCGCTATTGGTGTGTAAGCCTGTTTTATACGGGAAACCTAATTTAACGGTTACGTGCCCACTTGAACCTCCGGTTCAAGGACGAAAGCATATAACGATACAGGTGGGAGATGCTACACAACACCTGATTTATCTTCTTGTTGCACCCAACCTTACTATCATTTTAACTCTTGATGTAAGCATCAACAAAAAGCCCCTTGAGTATCAAATTTCCTAGATTTAAAAACATATAAGCCAAATAAACACCTTCATCCTTCTACTGACTTCAACTTATTTAATAATAATCATGCTTCTCAAGCATGACGATGCCGGCTTATTTATGTATAATGGACAGCATTTTGTAAGCAACCTAGACGCTACTCATTCCACAAATACACTTAGATGATGAGGTAATAAATGGTATCACTAGAAACGCCAGTCTGTGACTTTGGCACAAAAGCATTTGACTTTACCTTACCCGGCGTTGACGGTCGCACTTGGTCGCTACAAGAATGTATGGGTGAAAAAGGCTTGTTGATTATGTTTATCTGTAATCATTGTCCCTATGTTAAGGCTGTACAAGATAGAATCGTTAGAGATGCCTTAGAACTTAAACAATTCGGCATTGAGTCTGTTGCCATAATGTCTAATGATCCAACTGACTACCAAGACGATTCATTCGAGAACATGAAGCTATTCTCCAAACGCATGAATTTTAGTTTTCCTTATTTATTTGATGAAAGCCAAGATATAGCTAAACAGTATGGTGCCGTCTGTACACCCGATTTTTTTGGCTATAATACCAACTTTGAATTGCAATACCGTGGTCGGCTTGACGCGAGTCGCAAAGAGACTGCGCCCCCCGACACCCGTCGTGATTTATTTGAAGCTATGAAACTTATAGCTCAAACCGGCCATGGCCCCCAAGACCAAATTCCTAGCATGGGTTGTTCCATCAAATGGAAATAAGCACCAACGCACTTTAAGCTGAAAACTTTACATCACAAACACACCGAGAGCATAAAATATGTCGATACAACGAATGGTTGATCTGGATTTATCAGGAAAACGTGTATTAATTCGCCAAGATTTAAACGTACCCGTCAAAAACGGTGTCGTTACAAGCGATCTTCGTATACAAGCCAGTGTCCCAACCATTGAAATTGCTTTAGCTGCAGGTGCTGCGGTTATGCTTTTATCACACTTAGGTCGCCCTGTTGAAGGTCAATATGATGAAGCTTCTTCTTTAAGGCCTGTTGCTGATCAATTAGCCAAATTGCTTGGAAAACCAGTCCGATTAGAAAAAGATTGGCTGGAAGGTATTACTATCGCACCAGGCGAAGTTGTACTCTGTGAAAACGTCCGCTTTAATAATGGCGAAGAAAAAAACAGTGATGTTTTAGGTCAAAAAATGGCTGCCCTATGTGACATCTTTGTTATGGATGCCTTTGGTACTGCACACAGAGCTCAAGCATCAACACACAGTGTTGCAAAATTTGCGCCTATCGCTTGTGCCGGCCCTTTATTAGCTAGCGAACTTGATGCACTAGGCAAAGCACTTGAAACACCCGCTAAACCTTTACTTGCTATCGTCGGTGGCTCTAAAGTCTCAACTAAATTAACGGTATTAGAGTCTCTTTCAGAAAAAGTAGACAAGCTCATCGTTGGCGGTGGCATTGCGAATACTTTTATTGCCGCTGCTGGATTTCCAGTCGGCAAATCGCTATATGAAGCTGATTTAATACCCGAAGCACAGCGCTTAATTGCAGCCGCAAAAAAAACTGGTTCCGATATTCCAATTCCTGTTGATGTGGTTTGTGCGAAAGAATTTTCTGATACCGCTATCGCTACCATTAAAAATGTTGCCGATGTAGAAGACGATGATTTAATTTTGGACATAGGACCTGATACTGCAAAACTATATGCTGAATTAATAAAATCTGCTGGCACTATCGTTTGGAACGGCCCTGTAGGTGTGTTTGAAATTGAGCAATTTAGTCATGGCACTCAAACACTGGCTACAGCAATTGCCGAAAGCAATGCTTTTTCTATTGCCGGCGGCGGTGATACGCTTGCCGCCATCGATAAATATAATATTAATGACAAGGTTTCTTACACCTCTACCGGTGGCGGTGCCTTTCTTGAATTTCTTGAAGGCAAAGAACTTCCTGCAGTGGCTATATTAAAATCACGCAGCTAAAAAAATATCTAATTGAGGTCGTGTAGCGGCGGAAATCTTAGATCTGCTAAGATTTCCGCCCTATTAGATAGAGTGCATCAGTATTACACCTTGACCTCACTGTCTGTACCTTGTACCTTAGATCCCTATCTGTTTGCGCAACGGACAGATAACTTTTCACTTACCTAGGTTTAAAAATGGCAAGAATTACCATCGAAGATTGTTTAGAACACGTAGAAAACCGTTTCAAATTGGTACTATTGGCGAGCACAAGAGCACGCCAACTAAGTCATGGAGCAACTGAGTTTTTGCCACGCGGCAAAGATAAAGATAC
>QVQF01000128.1 GCA_003584895.1 Methylococcales bacterium | reverse complement strand
TCGTATCCCTTTATTTTGACCCATTAACCCACATCAAGATGAGCTTCCCATGATGGTTGGTATGTTAAAGAGCTTTTGTTTGTCGTTAATCGTCTTTAAAAATATCGGCTAATTGTTGGGCATCAATAGCGCGATCAAACCAGCGTTCAATGGCTTCAAGTGGTGCGTTAGCGATTAAACGAGTGATGTCAGCCGGTATAGCACCAAAGCGCTTGGAAAGTAGTTTTTGCAAAGCCAGCATTTCGCCCTCGTGTTTTCCTTCTAACTTACCTTTCAGCTCCCCTTCTAGCTTACCTTTTAGCTCACCCTCTGCTATATAAGCCAGCGCCCATTGTTCTATTCGTTCTGATAACATGACTTTAATCTCCAGTAAATCATCAACTTGTGGCAATATGATATTGTAATTATTGTTTCTCATCAAGGCCGCACGTATCCACAAGGCAAACATGCGCCGTAAATCGATTCTATCGTCTAACCAAACTATTAACAGACTGACCAAATCTTGCACGGTTTCTAGGCCGTCAGATTGTTCAAATCTAAAAACAGCTGCGACTAGATTGTTGAGTGAGGCCAGTTCGGTGTCGCTGTAGGCATTCTCATCGATTAATAAATATTTAAGTTTAGGTTTAAACTGCTCAACCAAACCCGGAACGGCAGGAATTAAATCTGCGATATCGGTAGCGGCCATCCAACGCTTACTACCATTATAAAGCACGATGGGTAATATTGGCGGTAAGCGGCCATCGGTGAGTACCTCACCGCGCTTAATTAAATCTTGGTAAAGCAGGCCAACATAAACCATTATGCGCAAGGCCATGTATTTATCGACACTGCTTTGAAACTCTATTAATAAATACAGATAAAGCCACTCACCACCGACTTTTACTCGCCAGACGATATCATCTTCACGTTGCTGGAAATCATCAGAAATATAAGAGCCGGGTACCTTTTCAAGGGTTGCATAATCTAAGCTATGCAGCCAGTCATCCGGTATAAAGCCCATGATAAGATCACGAACTAATTCTGGATTAGAAAATAGGAATTTGTAACTGCTATCGTGGGTTTTGCTCATGGCCAAATTATAAGCCTTAGTTATTAAAAAGCAACGCAGAATGAGTGGTAAATAGGGTATATCAAGGTAGTAATCGTCTCATGCGTTTTCGCTACATCCCAGTCTGCATTACTTCGTTATACACACTTAAATAAACCGTCATGCCGGCCGGGAAGCCGGTATCCAGTGCCATGGATGGCATTGCTACCACTCCTATTTTTTGTTGTTTTATTGGTCGCACTGTAGTCTGAATGGGCACATCCCTGTGCTCTGGATCCCGGCAGTCCCTGCCGGGATGACGGCTTGGGTGTTTTTTTGGTGCTTATTGCGTTTGTGTTTGTGGTTTTTTTGAAGCGTGACGGGGTTTATAAACCCGTTACTCAGATTTCGAAAGTTATTGAAACATCCAAACGTTTCGGTCGGGGTTGCAAACCTCGACCGGCATGAAGTTGACTTCGCGTAATCAAAAACCGATCTTAGCCCGTCGCATGATCTTTAAGCCAGTCTTTTAGGGCATCATTCATGCGAGTTTGCCAACCTTTGCCCGTTGCTTTAAAGGCGGACAATACACTATTGTCGACACGCAGGGCAATCTGTGTTTTATCTGACCCAGACGGTCGGCCACGCTGTGCATGCGCCATTTGAATGCCTAGTCGTAATTCATTTGTAGTTGCTGGACGGTCATCTTCATCGACGCCATCCCACACATAATCTTGGGCTGGTAAAATTGCTTTTACTGCGGTCAATACTTCTTTAGAACTCATCGTATTCGTTTTTGAGCCAGTCATAATAAAACTCCCGTTCTTCGCCACTTGCGTGACGGAAACTTATAATGCGCGTCGAACCATCTCGCTCAATGTGTACTACTGTTAGCACGGCCAAAAAGCCAAGCGCATAAGAAATTGATTGCATTCGCAACTCATTATTCCGTGTTACAAAGCTATCAAGGCGATAACGTGACTCAAGAACTTCACCCGCTTTAGCAAAGTCAAGTCCATGCTTATTAAGATTGGCCTGCCTTTTGGTTTCATCCCAATTAAGTTTCGTTTTCATATATTAATTGTATATGCAAATATCTCATGAGTCAATAATGTAAAATAATACGGACATACTGTGTACAAATGTAGAGTGGATTCGCGCCAGAAAAAGTATTCTTTTTCTTCCCCCTCTTTAGCAAAGAGGGGGAAGGGGATATTTGGTATATTAAAAAATAATCATTAAATATCAGTGACCTATGATTTAAAAAAATCCCCCTTGATCCCCCTTTTACAAAGGGGGAAGCCAAAAATGATAATACTTTCACAGTCTCGCTAGCAATCCACCATAAACACAGCTACATAAGCTATCCTTCACCTGGGTTTTTCCTCGATTTATTGGATACACTGTAATCTGGATGAGCACATCCCTGTGCTCTGGATCCCGGCATTCCCTGCCGGGATGACGGTTTGTCCTCATTCCCACGCAGCGCGTCACTGCCCACAGTTAAGGAATCTGAATGCTTGGAGTAAAACAGCTTTAGCTGTTTTAAAAGGCAATAGCTGAAGCTATTGCACTCCAAGCTTTTACATTTTCGCTTAACTGTGGGCAGTGACGCAGCGCGTGGGAACTAGGGGAATACTAGTTGTTACAAGGGCATCGCTGTCGGTTACCAGCACAGGGGAAGCGCTTCCCGTCTAGTGGAAGACGCATCCCCTGTGATGGAAGATGTCTTCCGTGTGTTGGAAAACGCATACCGTGTGATGGAAGATGTCTTCCGTGTGTTGGAAAACGCATACCGTGTGGTGGAAGATGTCTTCCGAGTGCTGGAAGACGTCTTCCGCTTGAATGTCTCCGCTCCTCATCAGCTGGTAAGCGCTTACCGTGCAAGGGTATTTGCGTTTTTTATCAGTTGCTTTGAAAACTTCGCCGGAATCTAGGTTACAGGGCTGTATAAAGCTTACCAGTCATGGCACAGGATACCGGCTTCCCGGCCGGAATGACACTCTTTGAAACATTTGTGTATAACGATGAGCAGGCCCTACCGGTATGACGGTTTGAGAGTTTTTTGATGGTTATTGCTGTTGCCTTGATGGTTTTGGCGTTCAAGTTGGGTTGCGAAAAGCACACCCATCAACCTAGGCGATTGTTAAAAGATTCGATGCTGAGTATCGGGTTATCTATAAACAGATCATGCTATACTTTCGTTAAATTTGTTATTAAGAGATAAGTTTATGTTAAACATATCGTTGCAAGAAGCACAAAAAAAACTACCAGAGTTAGTTTTATTAGTTGAGCAAGGTGAAGACGTTTTTATCATTAGCGATAATAAATCCAAAATCAAGTTAGTTTCATTTACAGATAAACCCAAAAAAAGAGTCTTTGGCCAGCATCGTGAGCAAGCCATAATGAGCGAAGACTTTAATAGCGCTTTGCCAGATAATTTTTGGCTCGGGAATGAATGAAAATTCTACTTGATACCCATGTATTTATTTGGCTAGATTCACAACCTGAAAAATTATCAACAAAAGCAATTGCAGCCTGCGAAGATACTAGTAACCAGCTATACCTAAGTATGGCAAGTCTCTGGGAAATGCAAATAAAAATACAGCTTGGTAAACTTAAGTTAAAAGTACCATTAGAAGACATGCTCGCTGTTCAACAGCAAGAAAATGGCATCAATATTCTAAATTTTTCTCAAGCTCATATCTATCATTTGCAAGCTTTACCTTTCCATCACAATGATCCTTTTGATCGTATAATTATTGCGCAAAGCATGTTAGAAAATATGCAGCTAGTAAGTGTTGATCAAAAATTAAGCGCCTATGATATTCCCGTTTTATGGTAATAACGGACGAATCACTATTTGTCACCGCATCTATGTATTGATTTTGTTGATGACTTACGTGATTAAGGCTATTTGTTAATGTAGTCTAACCATGCGGTGCAATACGCTAGAACTCGTCATTTCGTATATGGAATCTTATACGGCTATCCTGGTTATGTCGACGCTGGAGCGTCGCCGCCTGCATTCCCACGCTGGAGCGTGGGAACGATAGCATGTGAAGTCACACACTGAAGCGTGACGGGTTTTATAACCCCGTTACTCAGGTTTCGAAAGCTATTGAAACATCCAAACGTTTCGGTCGGGGTTGCAAACCCCGACCAGCATTTTATCATTCCCACGCTCCAGCGTTGTAATCACTAATCCAAACCACCGTAATAATTATGGGCAGAAGTCGTTACAGTATCACTGATCCCGATAAACCACATTTTATGACGTGTACGGTATTAGACTGGCTACCGGTTTTTACTCGCCCTGAAACAGTACAAATCTTACTGGATTGTTGGCGTTATCAAAGGGAAAATGCTGGTTTGCGGCTTTATGGTTACGTTGTTTTAGAAAATCATTTGCACTTTATTGCACAAGCGCAGGATTTAAATAAATGCGTGAGTAGTTTTAAGTCTTACACTGCACGGCAAATTATCGACTATTTGCTGGCTCATCATGCTGATCGGTTATTAGACCGGTTGAGTTATGCCAAACGAGCACATAAAGCAGATCGGGAGTATCAGTTCTGGCAAGAAGGTGTGCATCCAGAGTTGGTATTTAGTGAGGCTATGATGCGCGAGAAGTTGGATTATATTCATAATAATCCGGTTAAACGAGGCTATGTAAACTTACCCGAGCATTGGCGTTATTCAAGTGCTAGCTTTTATATGGGCTTGCCGGGGTTGATTGATATTGATACTTGGTGGTAATGTCGACGCTGGAGCGTCGCCGCCGGCATTCCCACGCTGGAGCGTGGGAACGATAGGACGATAGGAAAGTGTTTGGCTATATTCCTGCAGCTAATCAAAAGTTTGCGTTTTTTTGAAATTAAGGTCACACCTCTTTATGCGTATTTTGATTCATGGCATTAATTTTTCTCCTGAGCTTACCGGCATTGGTAAGTATTCCGGTGAGATGGCTGCGTGGTTGGCGGCACAGGGCCATGAGGTGCGAGTTGTCACAGCGCCACCTTATTATCCTCAGTGGCAACTGACAGAGGGTTATAAGAATACATGGCTACGGGAAAGCACTCAGATAGCAAATTTATTGATTTATCGTTGTCCCTTATGGGTGCCTGTAAAGCCGTCTGGTTTAAAACGTATAGTGCATCTGGCTAGTTTTGCCTTATCTAGTTTTCCTATCATGTTAGCGCAAATCCTCTGGAAACCCCATGTGGTATGGGTGGTTGAGCCGGCTTTGTTTTGTGCGCCACAAGCATGGTTAGTTGCATGTCTTTCTGGTGGCAAATCGTGGCTACATATTCAAGATTATGAGATCGATGCGGCTTTTGATTTAGGCTTGCTAAAAGGTGTGTTTTTACGAAATACCGTGGCAGCCGGGGAGCGTTGGTTAATGCGTCGCTTTGATAGGGTGTCGACTATTTCGCAACGCATGATGGCTAGGGCCTTAACTAAAGTTGTGGCCGCTGAGCGTGTGCTGCTATTTCCTAATTGGGTAGATTTGTCTGCTTTTAAGGTTCAGCAGTCATCGTTGCCATCAACTGCTGGCGTAAGCAGTTATCGAGCAGAGCTGGGTATTGCTGATGACGCTATTGTGGCTTTGTATTCGGGGAATATGGGCGGTAAGCAAGGCTTGGAGATTTTAGCTGAAGTCGCAAATTTGTGTAAGTCGAAAGTGGTTTTAGTCTTTTGTGGTCAAGGGGCGGGGCGTGCAGATTTAATGGCCTTATGCCAAGGCTCAACAAATGTGCGTTTTTTGGATTTACAGCCTTTGGCGCGTTTGGCTGAATTTTTGGCAATGGCAGACCTACATTTATTACCGCAACGTGCCGATGCCGCCGATTTGGTGATGCCGTCTAAATTAACCGGCATGATGGCTAGTGCTCGCCCAGTCGTGGCTACGGCACAGTTAGGTACTGAACTGGCCAATGTAGTTGCTGGCTGTGGCTTGGTGGTAGAGCCTGAAAATGCTTTGGCCTTTGCTGAGGCGATCAATAAGCTGGCCAGTAGTCCTGAATTGCGTGCCGAATTGGGCGCGGCTGGACTCCTCTATGCACAAGCTCATTTGGATAAAGCGTCGGTTTTAGCCAAGTTTGAAGCGGAATTGCTGAAACTAATTAGAGAACAATAACTTATTGATAGTAATGTAGGCTGGGATGAGGCACGAATCCCAGCTAAACTCATCAAGGCCGCGCGTATCCACGGGGCAAAATGCTGGTCGATGCAAAAATTTATGAAAAAAACTTAACCCACACATCATTATGAAAATTGCTATTGCAGGTACCGGTTACGTAGGTTTATCTAATGCTGTTTTGTTGGCACAGCATAACGAAGTCGTCGCTATTGATATTATTGCTGAAAAAGTTGCAATGCTTAACCGAAAACAATCGCCTATTGAAGATATAGATCTTGAAGATTATTTAACCAATAAGCCGCTTAATCTTAAAGCTACGTTGGATAAATTTGAAGCTTATTCGGGTGCTGATTATGTGATTATCGCGACACCGACGGATTATGATCCTGAAACAAACTACTTTAATACCCAATCCATTGAAGCTGTTATTAAGGATGTAATGGCCATCAACCCGACTGCGGTAATGATTATTAAATCGACCATTCCTGTTGGCTATACGAATAAATTAAAAGCGCAATTACAGTGTGATAACTTGATTTTTTCACCTGAATTTTTGCGTGAAGGTCGAGCACTTTATGATAATTTGCACCCTTCACGTATTGTTATTGGCGAGATTTCTGAACGTGCAGAAACCTTTGCAAAGCTCTTACAGCAAGGTGCTGTTAAACAAAATATAGCTGTTTTATTTACTGATTCAACCGAAGCAGAGGCTATCAAGCTGTTTGCTAATACCTATTTGGCTATGCGCGTTGCTTACTTTAATGAAATTGATACTTTTGCAGCTACACATAGCTTAAATACCAAGCATATTATTCAAGGTGTGTGTCTTGATTCTAGAATTGGTGATCACTATAACAACCCATCTTTTGGCTATGGCGGTTATTGTTTACCTAAAGACACTAAGCAATTATTAGCTAACTATAATGATGTGCCGCAAAATCTGATTAATGCCATTGTTGAATCTAATACGACTAGAAAAGATTTTGTTGCAAAGAGTATTATCAAATCTAACCCTAAGGTTGTAGGTATTTACCGCCTGATTATGAAAGTCGGTTCTGATAATTTTCGTGCCTCAAGCATTCAGGGTATTATGAAACGCATCAAGGCAAAGGGCATCGAAGTTATCATTTATGAGCCTGCACTTAAAGAGTCGGAATTCTTTCGCTCAAGAGTAATCAACGATCTTGCACGTTTTAAACAAGAGGCGGATGTGATTGTCGCTAATCGCATCACCGATGACATTCTTGATGTAATTGATAAAGTGTATAGTCGTGATTTATTTGGCAAAGATTAATCTAGTAAAAGTGGGTAATGCTAAAGGCTCGCGCACTTTGTTCTCGTTCCCTCGCGCTGCGCCACTGCCAATAGTTAAGGGAAAAACAGTAAAAATCTGGAGTGCAATAGCTTCAGCTATTGCCTTTTAAAACAGCTAAAGCTGTTTTACTCCAGCCAACTGAGTACTGACGCGCTGCGTTGGAGTCAGCGGGGCTACGACCTTAAGTCGTATATATGGATTTTAATGGTCGTACTGTGGTCTGGATTAGCACATCCCTGTGCTTTGGATTCCGGCATTCCCTGCTGGGATGACGGTTTGAGAGTTATTTTGTGTTTAAAAACTCGTAGTTTGTCAAAATGATGTATTGATTTGGGCTAACGGCTTAGTTGTTAGCCCTTTACACTCACTTCTAAAACTTGGCTCCATTGTCCGACGCGTTGGTCGTGGATGCGATAAATGGCGCGGTATTTCCAGAGTGCGGTGCTGCCTGGTGCGGGTAACGACTTTAGGTCAAGGTAGCCGGGTGATAGTTGGATGCTCAGCAAGCTAAAACTGCCGCTACCATAATCAACTTCTATTTCTAGGGCATCTGCGCCATTGCCTTTCCAATGCAACATGGGTTGCCCGGCTTGAAAATCCACCGTCAATATAGGTTGTAAGGTGCTTGGGTCGACATCTGGGCTGTTTGCAGAAATGATGTTGAGTGCTTTGCCTATGGCTTCGGTGTAATTTTTGTGATGTTTAATGCGTGCAATCAAGTCACCTACAAAGCCGAAGATGTCGGCATAGAGTGTGGTGCTGGGCGCTGCTGGTAGGCTGGGTGCTGTGGGTAAATTAACTTCGGCTGTTTTGGGGCCATCGCGCAATACGCGTTTGAAGGCAAACAGGGCGTTGTTGTAATTATTGGCGGCTTCTTGTGCTTTAAGGCAGTAATCAAAGCCGTCTAAACCCGCTTGTATTTGCGCTAAATCAGCGGCGCTTATTTCAAGCACTACGGCGTAGCTGGGTAGACAGGTGTTTAATTGTTGTAAGAGCCCAAGTTTGTTGGCATCGTCACGAGGTATCGCTGTTTTGTTGGTCATCGGATGTTTCCTAAGGTTTAGTGAAGGTTGTTTTGTCTTACGCACTAAGTGAGTTGCTAATGTGCCAGCTCTGGCGCTTATAAGCAAGTTTTATTTTGTGTGGCTTAGGTTTTTCTGAATTTTTAGCTAGGTAGGCTTGGCAAAGATTGATGTGAATGCACGTTACTGCTTTAAATTTATGAATTTAAAGCTCAAAAGTCCGTAGTTGAAATAAAATGAAATATATAACTGATACTATATTGTTAAAATAAAAATAATTATAGTAGTAATTTTATGGTTTTATTTTATTTACAAGGGGAGTCTCAAATGGTCATTTATTATAAGGTTGTCGTTTTATTGTTAGCCTTCATGTTTTCTATTAATGTGCAAGCAGATCAGCGGCCACATTCAGATTCTTCTGCTACGGATACTGCCAAATCTATTGATTTGACGGCACTTATTGCAGCAATTACGGCTGCTGCTGCGAATTCTGACCCAGCTTTGGCTGCGGCTACGGTTGCAGATATTGTTAAGGCAGCTATTGCTGCGACACCAAGTGCTGCAGCGGCCATTACTGCAGCTGCCGTTACCGCTGCGCCGACTATGGCTGCGGTGATAACTGCTGCCGCTGTTGGTGCGGCTCCTGCTTCGTCGGCCGCAGCGATTACCACTGCGGCGATTAAAGCGGCTCCTACTTCGACAGCTGCGATTACTGCCGCATCTGTCGCAGCGAGTATTATCAGTCAAGACTTTAATCATAATGATCATAATGATCATAATCCAGCGGCTACCCATGTTACTACAGGAATTAGCGGCGCAAATTCATCAGAGTCTCAGACCAACTCGGCGGCAGTTGCTAAAGATGCCATCATGTCAGGATTTGAAAGGGCCATTAATGCTTGTAATGGAAATTCTGACTGTATAACAGCAGCGGCCAAAAAGGCAGAAGAATTAGCAGCTAAAAGCTCATTGGGAGATGAGAATAGAGGTATAAAAACGGAAATTGAGCGGGAAGTGCATACTTCTGTAAGCCCTAGTTAAGGTAAAGAGTAATGAGAAAAAAAATAGCGTTAATATTAATAGTAAATAGTTTTTGTGTGAACTCGGCTATGGCTTATCAAACCGAAGATGATGCCGATTTTTTTAAAGAACGAGCTAGTGAAGCTTATATTCCAAAAGGCCTGCGCTCAGGTTCCTTTTTGTTTTTGCCCTCGATGGATGTCACTAACGAATATAACAGCAATATTTATATGCGTGATAAAACATACGGTGTTACCGATAGTTATATTGCTCATTATAAGCCAGGCCTAGATGTACGCTCTAACTGGACTCGACATGCATTGAATTTCACGCTTAATACTGATATTACTCAGTATGCCACTTTGCCAGATCAAAATAATTATCATGATGTGATGGTTAATGCCGATGGTAAGCTAGATTTAACGCGCAATAGTTTTTTTACTGGCGGCATTGCTTATAACGATTTGCATGAAAATAGAGGTTCACCTGACCAGATTAATGGTACAGGTCCTACCTTTTACAGTTCAAAAATCATTGATAGCTTTTATAATCAAAAATTTAATCGTATGGCCTTAAAAACGGGTTTGAACACTACTCGTTATGATTATCAAAATGTAGCCAGTACTGCTGGTACTACGTTGCAAATGTCGACCAGAGATCGTTGGGAATATAAACCCATGATGCGTTTAAGTTATGAAATTCAGCCTCAGTATGAGGCGTTTGCTAAGTTTGAATATAAACAAGTGGTTTATGACACTCTTGTTTTATCAAATGGTAGTGGACTTGCTTATAATCGTAATTCAAATGGTTACAATGCCACTTCGGGCTTGTTTTTTGACTTAACTGATTTGCTGACTGGCGATATTTCTGCGGGTTATGTACAACGTAGTTATGATGATCTTCGATTATCACAAGTATCGGGCGTGAATGGTTTTTTAAATCTTAAGTATCGTCCTACCAAGTTAACCACGGTATTGGCACGTATTGGACGCGATATTAATGAAACCACACAGCAAGGGGTTGCTGGTGTTTTAAGTACTACAGCCAATTTAAGTGCTGAACATGAACTCTATCGTAATGTGCTCGTGAAAATAGGTGGTAATGTCGGCCAAATGGGTTACCAAGGTTACGATACTACAAGTACAGCTAATAATTTAAATCGTAATGATCTTTATTATGGTGGTTCGGCGAGTACCAAGTATTTGTTAAATAGAAATTTATCTACCGACTTAACGTATAACTATTCAACACGTGATTCTAACTATGTGAATTCAAGTTTTGTGGTGAATCAACTCATGTTAAATCTGAGAGGTCAGTTTTAATTGATGTTTAAATTTTCCCGTACTCTGCAGCTTAAGTTTGTTATTGGATTCTTGCTGGTTGGTTCTTTGCTCACTTTTTCTGTTTGGGCAGAGGACAGCAAAGATCAACTTACAAAAAATGCTAACGCCTCTTCGAGTCAAGGCTATAAGTTTGGTTCTGGTGATTTAATAAAAGTTACTGTGTTTAATCATGAAGATTTATCGGGCGAATATACTATTAATGGGGCAGGGCTTATTGCGCTGCCGTTAATTGGTGATGTGCTGGCGAAAGATTTAACGGTTAAACAAGTAGAAGAGGGTATAGCAACTAAACTAAAGCCTGATTATTTGTTAAATCCAAGAGTGAGTGTACAGGTCTTAAATTATCGTCCTTTTTATATTTTAGGCGAAGTAAAAGAACCTAAATCTTATCCTTATGTCGATGGTATGACTTATCTTAATGCCGTTGCTATTGCTGGCGGTTTTACTTATCGCGCTAAAGAAGACCATGTCTTAGTGATTCGTGCGAATGATGCCAAAAAGAATGAAGTCAAGCTAACCATAGACGATAAAGTTCAGCCGGGTGATCAAATTCATATTGAAGAGCGGTTTTTTTAAGTTATAAGTAAACTGTCATATCAGCCTTCGTTGCTAGGACAAGGGCTTTTCGACATCCATAGTCTGCAAAATGCTAAGAACAGCGCTGCTGTTGGGTTAGCGAAACCAGTTAGCTGAAGCTATTTGTATGGAGTGCAATAGCTTCAGCTATTGCTTTGTAAAACAGCTAAAGCAGTTTTACTCCAAATGAATAGGCCGCTCTTTATTGCAGCGTCAGGCTAATAAGTGCTATTAGCTGACCTATTTAATCTACTTCTGTCAACTTCTTGAGAATATCGTATCAATGTCAAATGAATCTAATTTTTTAGCCGGAGAAATGTCCGAAGAAAATGCTAGCACCTTATCGCTGGGTGATTATTTTCATGTACTGTGGCTCAGAAGACAGTTGCTGATAAATGTGACCGCCTTCATTGTTTTTGTGGCTGTTCTGGTTATTTATCAATTAGCGCCGCGTTATACGGCAGCCACTCAATTGTTAGTCGGTATTAATGCCGCTAAAGTGGTCGATATTGAGCAAGTTTTAACTGGAAGTATGACGGGTGATTCTGCCGTTATTGGTGAAATGGAGGTGATTAAATCACGTGAGATTGCTCGTAAAGTTATCGAAACTTTAAAGCTTGATCAATATCCTGAGTTTAATAAAAGCTTAGTGCCGCCCGGCTTTTTGGCCAATTTGAATCCATTGAATTTATTGCCAGAGTCATGGTTAGAGGCTACTGGTCTTAAGTCTATTGAAATTCGTACTGAAGAAGAACAGCGCGAAGCGTTACAAACTGGACTCATTAATGATTTTCTTAGTAAATTAACAGTCACTCAAATTAAACGATCTCAAGTCATTAATATCGCTTTTCAATCAGCAGATCCTAAGCTAGCCTCCAAAGTTGCTAACACGATTGCTGATAAATATATTATTGGTCAGTTGCAAGCCAAGTTTGATGCCACTAAAAAAGCGACTGATTGGCTTAATGATCAGTTAGGAGAGCTTAGAAATAAAGTAGCAACTTCTGAACAAGGCGTTGAAAGCTACCGTAAAACCCATAATTTAATTGCTATAAGTAAAGAAGTTGGATTGTCACAGCAGCAATTATCAGAAATTAATAGTCAGTTAATTATTGCGCGTGTTCAGCGTGCTGAAGCGGAAGCTAAATATCAACAAGTTGAAGACATTTCACGTAGTGGTCGTAATTTTGATAGTGTGGCTGATGTATTAAATTCAACATTAATATCTAGTTTGCGTGGTCAAGAGTCTGAAGTTCAGCGTAAGTATTCTGAAATGTTAGTCGAATTTGGTGCACGTCATCCTAAAATGATTCAGATGCGTGCCGAGTTGGATGATATTGAGTCTAAAGTACGGGCTGAGGTTAAAAAAATTGCCGCAGGTTTACGTAATACCTTAGACGTGGCTAGGGCTAGAGAAAGCTCTTTAATGAGTAGCTTAAGACAATTGGAGTCTAAGACTACGGGTAATAATCAAGACGAAGTTGAATTGCGTGCTTTAGAGCGAGAGTCAACGGCCAATAAAGCTTTATTTGAAAACTTTTTGGGGCGTTTTAAAGAAACGGCTTCGACACAAGGTATTGAGCAAGCCGATGCCCGCGTTATTTCTTTTGCAGAAATTCCTACTGGTGCGACCTTTCCTAAAAAGAATATGTTATTGCTCGTCAGTTTAATAGGTGCCGTATTTGCTGCTATCAGTTTAGTGTTTGTTATCGAACAACTTAATCCGGGAGTTCGTTCACCCGAACAAATTCATGATCTATTTAATATGTCTACTATGGGCATTATTCCTCTGCAACAAGATAGCAAGGATGATCCAAATGATTATGTAATAACAAAGCCACAGTCTGGTTTGGCAGAGGCTATTAATACTTTACGTATTTCATTAAGTTTGTTGAATCCTGATGCGGCGGTAAAGTCGATTTTAATTACTTCGTCGGTACCTGGCGAGGGTAAGTCAACTTTAGCGACTATGCTGGCGCGAATGTCGGCAGTTTCCGGTCAGCATACTGTTGTTGTTGAAGCTGATGTAAGACGACCTGCGATCTCTAAAGTTTTCGGTTTCGATAAAGAGTCATTAGGTCTCACAGATTTATTAAGTAATCATGACTTAACATTGGCTGATGTTTTACAGAAGGATCCTAAAACAGGCCTGATGATTTTATCCAGAGGTAAGGCTGGTTATGTTAATCCTTTAGATTTGTTCGCTTCAAAACGCATGCGTTCTATTATGGAAGAGTTGCGTGAAAAATTTGATTTAGTGGTCGTCGATTCTGCGCCAATTATGGCGGTACCAGATTCTAGAATTTTACAGAGCTTGGTTGATAAAACTATTTATGTTTTAAAATGGGACTCCACACCTAAAAAAGTCGTCCGCAATGGCTTGCATTTATTGATGAAAGACGGCAACAGTAATTTAGCGGGGATAGTGCTGCAACAAATTAATTTGAAGCAATATGGTCGTTATGGAGATTATAGTTATTACTACCATTATGGCCGTTATAAATCCTACTATTCCTAAGATATTGATATGAATTGGCTTAAGCAACAGAGGCTGTTAGCTGCATTATTAGGTCTGCTGTGTTTGGGGCTTTTAGTCTTGGCTGTACCTAGGTTTGTGGCTAGTTTGTATGCACTTTATCCAGAATCGGTCTTAAGCCAGACTCAGGCACATTTACCTGCTGAAGCTTATTTAAAAAGTATTAAAGCATTAGATGACGCTTTGGCTTGGGATAATAATCCTGAGTATTGGCAGGCCAAAGGTATCTGTTATTTAGCGTTATTTAATTTCCCTGATCAATCTCTTATTCAGCAACATTTAATATTACTTGATGCTCGACTAGCCATAATCAATGGACTTAGTGGCTCACCTATTGATGCGTTTGCATGGTTCCGTTTGGCCGTTATTAACAAGATTCTGGGGCTGCAAGTTAAGGAGTTGCTGAGTTTATCTTTATATGCTGGACGTGTAGAGCCTGAGCTTATAATGCAGCGATTAATGTTAGCTTATCCCTATGGCGAAACTTTAGGGGCTGAGGAGCAAGCGCTTTGGCTTAAGCAAGTATTATTGGCATGGCAATTTACGCCTGCAAAACTGGTTGCTTTTGTAATTGAAAATCCCTATGCCAAAGCATGGGTCGAGTCCGCTTTTGCGTATGATGTCGAACATTTAAATCAATTTAATAAGGCCTATGAGAGCGCGACTAAAAAGGCTATTTAAGCAATCCCCTACTGAACCAGCGTTAAAGGGTTTGCCAGATAAGCATCGCATTTATGCCATAGGTGATATTCACGGACGTCTTGATTTATTGCAAGTCGTGCATCAGAAGATATTTCAGCATGCCCAAGCGTATCAGGGCACTAAGATTGTGGTTTATTTGGGTGATTATGTTGATCGCGGCCCACATTCTATGCAAGTAGTTGATTATTTATTGGCCAATTCGCTGCCAGATTTTAAAACGGTTTATTTATTAGGTAACCATGAGCAGGTTTTATTGCAATTTTTGGAGGGTCATTCCTTAGCGTTAGCTCATGATTGGTTTGGTTTTGGTGGCTTAGCAACTTTGCAAAGCTATGGTGTAACGCTTAGGGGGATTCCTACCCAAAAAGATTTACCCAGATTACAGGCTGAGTTTGCAGAAAAATGCCCCGTTACTCATCGACAGTTTTATCAGACGTTAGCCTTAAGTTTTGAGTTAGGTGGCTATTTTTTTGTTCATGCAGGTATTAAGCCTAAGTTACCGCTAACTAAACAAATAGCTGATGATATGCTCTGGATACGTGATGAGTTCTTAACTAGTCGCAGACAATTTGAGAAAGTTATTGTTCATGGACATTCAGTCACTGAATTCCCAGAAATTAAATCGAATCGTATCGGTTTGGATACGGGAGCTTATGCTTCAGGTCTGCTAACTTGTGCGGTCTTTGAAGGTGAGCGGGTTGATATTCTTTAGGCTAAACATTGTACTAAAACTTACATCTATCCTGATTTATAAAAATTCCTTAAGTTGAATTTTAATTTGTCGATAATATCTCATCGGTCATTGAGGTAATTAAAAGCTTTTTCTTATTATCAATTGAGTAGTTTATGTTTTTTAATAAGCTCTGCCCAATTAGAACGTTAGAATTATTGGCGCCCACTATAGCGCTTATGTTATTAAAAGTTGTATTGCCAATCATGATTTTTGCAATATTGACCCGTTCTCTAGATTTTGTAGTGCCATCAGCCAAGGTATAAACACCTTCTGTTAATATATCTTTTGTAGTAATTGCGCCCGTTTGTATCAAGCTAGCGATTACGTTGAAGGGTATGAACATCTCACTCGCACCAGTATCTAATATTCCCGTAACTACTATCGAATCATTAAGGGTAATAGGCGTCATATATACGCCGTTGCGATCTATTAATGCCACTTCATCTGCTAAACAATTATGATTAAACATAAGTAAGCATAGAACGAGATATTGATTTAGTCTTGTTCTTTTGAATTTCATATAAGGTTAATTGTATTATTTTTCATTTAACTAGTTTATCGACCAGAATTGGTTAAACTTTAATCTGGTAATAAGTTTTATTAAACCGACCTATTAAATAATAGATCAACGCTTGCCCATAGGGCTGCTTAAAGTGAATTTAATAAAAATTAAAAGTCTATTTTGAACGGATCATTAAATTGTTTAATATGGCCAACCTAGCCATGTATTTGATTTTTATTTGAGGTGGATCGTTTGAAATATGTAAAACTTCCTAGTCCTTTGATGCTGATGTGTAGTGCAGGATTGGCTTATTGGTTGTCGTCAATTATTCATGTTAGTTTTATAGCAATAGCCATCATGATACTTTTATATATTCCCCTACTTTCATTCATCGGTTTATATAGGGAACAAAGAAAATATTTAATACAAAATCAATCGGTAAAGACAAGTGTGAAAGCGGATAGTAACGACACTAATAAACAAGCTACTGTAGCGAAAGATCAACCATTAACTATTGAAGCAGATAAATCTAGCCAGCCAAGATTAACGAATGATAGTGGAAATCATTAGTTAACCAAGTTTATTGACTCGCATTGATAGTTACTATCAATAAAGCTGGTTACTCATAGGCATCAGCTATGCGGTAACAATATAGCTGTGTTTTAGCGAGGTCATTAACTTGTTTAATAGATTCAGGTTTCCAATCAGGTATAGCAAAAGATGAGGATATCAATAGACTTCCAGGACGCATGGCAGTTTGTAGTTTGGCGCCAAGTTCAGGCATGATGGTCGGAGAAAGGAAAGCAAAGATCACATCGTATTGACTAAAGTCGCAGTTCCATAGATTGCTGCGATAGCAGTGACTATTTGCATAATGACGGCTACGCCAGACGTTAATGGCCCAAGGTATGGGGGCTCGTTCCCAAGCGTTGATGATTAATTGGGGATGCTGTTTTGCTAGAGGGACAGTGACTGTGCCTATGCCGGCTCCTAGTTCTGCAAAATACTGGGCTGATTCTTGGGTAATGAGTTTGCTGATGGCCTCTACGACAGCGGTTGAGGACAAAAATAAGGGTACGTCACCTTTTACGGTACCCCAAAATACTAGGATTAATACGATGAGTATTAAAAGATACCAGTATGCAGCGAGTTGTAAGCTAAGCAGGGCCGCTGCACTGGGTAAAAACAGTAAATGAATAACTAGCCACCAGCTTGGTTGGCGTAATAGCTTAGAGCCAAGCATGGCGCCGCTACTTTGTAATATTAAGAGTGTTATCCAGCTTGAATAGTGCGGCGGCAAAAAAGGGTTTAAACCGATAGCTATTAGTAGCCCTAATAGCTGAGCCAGCAAAGCTTTAAATAAGGTCATTGGTGTTGCATTAGTATGAGTTATCGTCTCCATGCTCAGCTTGCTGGGATTCCGCTGTCGCTAAATCTCAGCCTACATTATACGTAGGCTGGGATGAGGTACGAATCCCAGCATTTAGAACCGAAACAAGAGGAGGTTAGTCCTACCCATGGGGCTAGCTTATTAAGCAATATCAGCTAAATTACCTTTGGTTTCTAACCAATGCTTACGATCAGGTGAACGTTTTTTGGCTAATAATAAATCTAGTTGTGCGCTGGTGTCGTCATTTTCTTCAATCGTTAATTGCACTAATCTTCGTGTGTCTGGGTTCATAGTGGTTTCGCGTAATTGACTGGGATTCATTTCACCCAAGCCTTTAAAGCGCTGCACATTGATTTGGCCTTTTAATTTTTCGGCTTTTATTCTATCTAAAACACCTTGGCGTTCAGATTCATCCAGCGCATAAAATACGCGTTTGCCTACATCAATACGGTACAAAGGTGGCATGGCAACAAAGACATGGCCTTGTTTAACTAATTCATTAAAGTGTTGAAAAAATAGGGCGCAAATCAAGGTGGCAATGTGATTGCCGTCAGAATCAGCATCCGCTAAGATACAGACTTTACCGTAACGCAAATGCTGTAAATCGGTAGAACCGGGTTCTATGCCTAAAGCGACAGCAATATCATGTACTTCTTGTGAAGCCATGACTTGGCTAGATTCTACTTCCCAAGTGTTCAGTATCTTACCGCGTAACGGCATAATCGCTTGAAAGTCGCGTTCACGCGCTTGTTTAGCAGAGCCTCCTGCAGAATCTCCTTCTACTAAGAATAATTCTGTTCTGGCGATATCTTGTGCTGAACAATCGGCTAGTTTTCCGGGTAAAGCAGGGCCTGAGGTTAGGCGTTTACGAATGATTTTCTTATTAGAGCGTAGTCTTTTCTGGGCGCTAGAAATAATAATGTCGGCAATCTTTTCGCCTTCTGCGGGATTTTGATTCAACCACAGGCTAAAGGTGTCTTTGGCTACGCCGGACACAAATGCAACGCATTCCCTAGAGCTGAGTCGTTCTTTGGTTTGGCCAGAAAACTGCGGATCTTCTAGCTTCACTGATAATACAAAATGGCAGTTTTCCCAGACATCTTCAGGCGCTACTTTAACGCCGCGCGGCAGAATATTTCTGATGTCACAAAATTCACGCATGGCTTCGGTCAGGCCTGCGCGCATGCCATTAACATGAGTTCCGCCTTGAGCGGTAGGAACTAGGTTAACGTAACTTTCGTTGAGTATTTCAGGCGGATTTTCAAAGGCCCATACGATGCCCCATTCTACGGCTTCATGATTGGCGGCCATATTGCCCATAAAGGGCTGTTCTGGAAAGAATTCAATGTCGCCTATGCGATCTAGTAAATATTCTTTAAGGCCATCTTGATAACACCAAACATAGCTTTCTTCGGTTTGATCAACGGTTAAGGATATTTTTAAGCCGGGACATAAAACGGCCTTGGCACGTAATACATGTTTGAGTTTGCCAACGGAAATTTTATTGGAATCGAAGTATTTTTCATTAGGCCAAAATTTAACCGAGGTTCCGGTATTGTTACGACCGACGGTTCCAGTTTCTGTGAGTTCAGTTTGCTTTTCACCATCGGCATAGTCCATACGATAAACTTTGCCGTTACGCTTAACTTCAATTTCTAATTTTGCTGATAAAGCATTAACAACCGAGACCCCAACGCCATGTAAGCCGCCGGAAAACTGATAGTTTTTATTAGAAAATTTACCGCCAGCATGTAGTTGAGTCAAGATGACTTCAACGCCGGGGATACCTTGTTCAGGGTGGATGTCAACAGGCATGCCGCGACCATCATCGCTGACTAATACAGCGCCATCTTTATACAAGACTACTTCGATAGATTTCGCGTGGCCAGCCATGGCCTCATCGACACTATTATCCACTACTTCTTGGACTAGATGGTTTGGGCGGGTAGTGTCGGTGTACATGCCTGGGCGTTTTCGTACGGGCTCTAAACCACTTAAAACTTCTATCGCCGCCGCATTATATTCGTTACTCATGAGTTTTAAGTGCTCTTAAATCGTATTGTTTTTGAAGGTATTAATCGTTTCATAAGTTTTTTCTTTAACCTTATTGCTCTAATTGCTGGGATTCCGCTTTCGCTACATCCCAGCCTACATTACACGTAGGCTGGGATGAGGTACGAATCCCAGCAATCGGAGCTAAGTTAAAACA
>QVQF01000065.1 GCA_003584895.1 Methylococcales bacterium | reverse complement strand
TGCTCAATAAATTTTTATAATACTTTATGTCCTTAACCTGCACTTGAAAACAAATATTACAACCTAAGAGAAACAGCCCTAATGTTCGTACTACCTTCCCTATGGAACCTTATTATATCCACGCTAGTTTTTATCCTAGTAGCCAAGTATTTCCGTATTTATCTTGAATCTAAAGGCTTGGATAAGGGCATGGCACGCGGCACTCTTGTTTTTGCAGTAGCTTACTTATTATCTTGGGGTTCAGCAGAAATAGTGGATTGGACAGAAGCAAAAATAAGCTTGCCTTTACCCGCCGCACAAAACCCTGATTATCTACAGAAAATGCTGGATATAGTTGTTATGCCTGTGACCTCAGAAACTAAGGAGTAAGTCTCTAAATACAACCAGCCAGCTAATCATATGGTTTTAGCTATTAGCGAGTCACTTTCAATAACGCCGAGAACTTTTGATAAATCGTTCAAAACTGTGATTATGAAAAAAAAGGTCATATGTTTTGGAGAAGTCTTATTTGACGTATTCCCCTGTTACAGAAAAATAGGGGGGGCGCCTTTAAATGTGGCATTAAGGTTAGCCACATTAGGGCTTGAGGCACAAATAATCAGCCGAATTGGAAATGATACTTTAGGTGAAGAAGTATTAGCTTTTATTCAAGCTAATAATGTTTCCATCGAGACTATTCAAATAGATAAAACCTTGGCTACAGGAGAAGTTTTAGTTCAATTAGATGAACAAGGCTCAGCTTCTTATACCATAAACTATCCTGTCGCTTGGGATGGCATCGAAGCTAATACCGGAACTAACAATGCGATCAAAAATGCTGACGCCTTGGTGTTTGGAAGTTTGGCTTGTAGGGATGAAAGATCTTATAACAGCTTACAAAAACTGCTTAAAATAGCACGCTACAAAATCTTTGATGTTAATCTGCGCGCGCCTTTTTATAGTCAAGCATTGCTAATAAACTTAATGAAGCAATCTGATTTTATTAAATTTAACGATGAAGAATTGTATGAAATTTGCGGCTATTTAAACTCTCCTTTTCAGTCGTTAGAAGAAAACATCCTTTTTATTGCTGAGCAAACTCATGCAAAAAGCATTTGTATTACAAAAGGCTGTCAAGGAGCGGTTTTGTATTACAATGAGCAACTTTATTTTAACAGTGGTTATAAAGTTAATGTTGCCGATACTGTTGGCGCAGGAGATTCTTTTCTTGCTGGCTTATTGAGTCAATTATTAGGCGATGAGCAGCCACAAAAAGCTCTGGATTTTGCTTGTGCCTTAGGTGCAATGGTTGCTAGTCATGAAGGCGCTAATCCAAAGATCTCTAATGCTTCAATTAAAAAGCTCATGAATTAACTTTAATATAATGCTCATATCAAATTGGAACGAATACTTACAATTATTAGCGGGGCTTGTTTCTGTCGTTAATCCCATTGGTGCTATACCAACTTTTATGGCATTAACCGCAAATCGTACACATGAAGACAAAAAACGAACAGCTCTAGTTTGTGCCAGTTCGGTATTCATGGTACTACAGGTTTCGTTGCTTGCCGGTGAACCCATATTGAATTTCTTTAGTATTGGTCTTCCCGCATTCAGAGTTGCCGGTGGCATATTGATATTGTTAATGGGGCTAAGAATGTTACATGCGACCCCTGATCCATCTAGACATACGCCAGAGGAACACGCAGAATCCTCGGAAAAAGAATCTGTTGCCGTCGTGCCATTAGCTATACCGCTATTAAGTGGTCCAGGTGCGATTAGTACCACTATCGTGTATGGGCACATGGAGAATTCTTGGTTACATTATTTATTAATGAGTACTGTGATTCTATCCGTTTCACTTATTGTATGGGTGGCTTTACTGGTTGCTCCAAAGATTGCCAGATTTATGGGGCAGACCGGTATCAATGTAGTGACTCGAGTGATGGGGTTGATGCTAGCCGCCATTGCTGTTGAGTTTATTGCTAAAGGCTTATCAGCGTTATTTCCAGTACTTGCAAGTATCGTGGCTTAGTTAATTTATTGACCAATGGCTATTTTAGCGCTCCAATTTACTACACGATTTTGCAAAATATAATGGCATCTTCATCAAATTCATAGACGGCACATAAACGATGATAACCATCAGCAATAATCACTCGACCATGGGCCTCATCTCTTACTAATAATAAAGGTGACAAAGCTGTACCCTTATTTATCTTTTTACAATCTTTCTGTACATGTGAATTACTCACACCTAACAATGATAACTGTGAAGCTCGAAAGATATCCTTAGCTTTAAACTGCACGATGGCAGCGGCATTAAGTTCAATAATTATTTGAGCTACTTTGTTCGGATTGTAAATAATATTTAAGTAGGATTCTGCGGCTGGATAATCATGCGCTTCAACTTCAGATAACCAGTTAACTTCTTTTTTAGTGGATTTTGACATTAATTCTATGAATTATAAATAGTTATAGGGATCGTTAATGGGTATCGTATAACGATTAAGACGCATCACACAATCTGTATAGCGCATAGTAACTCGGCTTTTGTGGGTTATACTGATTCATATTCAAAAATCATTTAAAAGAACCTCACCATGAAAAATTCAACCGAGTTAAGCAATGATCGAGTTTTTCTCAATCGATCACTAGAAGCGACTATTCATATAGGCTTATTACTGATCATTACCATCTGGTGCTTTAAAATTGTAGAGCCGTTTATTACCACTATTATTTGGGGTGCCATTATTGCTGTTGCAGCACATCCATTGTATCTTCGCCTGAGGAAGACGCTTGGTGAGCGCAACAAGCTTACAGCAATACTGTTTACGCTTACATTCCTAATTATATTAATTGCGCCCTCTGCCCTGCTCACAGACACTTTAATTGAGGGCTTGAAGTTGCTGGCTGAGAAAATAAAAGAAGGCTCCTTATCAATTCCAAAGCCCCCAGAAAATCTAAATAAAGTTATTATTATCGGCGAACCTTTAACTAAATTCTGGTTACTGGCTTCAGAAAACTTTTCTAGTGCTTTACAAGAACTTACTCCCACACTCAAAGTCATCGGCAGTTGGTTATTATCCGCCGCAACGAGTGCAGGCATGGCTATTTTACATTTTGTAATTGCCATTATTATCGCAGGCTTTTTATTGGCCAATTCAGGTGGTAGTAATCGAGCTTTACGGGCCATTACCCATAGATTAACTCGTGAAAAAGGCGGAGAGTTTGCTGATCTTTTAGAAAACACTGTCCGTAGTGTTGCCAATGGCATTTTAGGGGTTGCCTTCCTTCAAAGTATTTTGGCAGGGCTGGCTTTTATGTTAGCTGGCGTTCCTTTAGCAGGTCTTTGGGCCTTGCTTAGCTTGATTTTATCTATCGCTCAGATTGGTGTTGCACCTATCGTCATTCCTATCATCATCTATCTATTCTATACGGCTCAAACAACGACGGCTGTGGCGCTCATGGTCTTCTACATTTTCCTAGCCTTAATCGACCATATACTAAAACCTATCTTACTAGGACGTGGTGTAAAAACCCCTATGGCGATCATTTTTATGGGTGCTATTGGTGGACTACTAAGTTATGGCGTTATTGGTCTTTTCATTGGCGCAGTGACTTTAGCTTTGGGCTATGAGCTATTTTTATTATGGTTAAATATAGAATCCTCAACTGATTAACAAGACACTACAGCTAATATGAATGTTTGTCCTTCTTACATGGATTCACGTCAGACTACAAATCATAGACGGATTCCATGCCTGAATGACAAGTATTTAATGCGTATGTATTTAGATGAAAGCCTTGCTTTCCATGTGATGGAAAATTTTGCGACACCCTCTGTTTTACTGTATTAAACTATTTCTTAGTTAAATCAATTTACCAACTATATTTAAAACTCAATTTAATTACTCTCTCCTTAGGACGAATTTTAAATGGGAAAATTAATCTTTAAAAAACAAATATCACAATTCATTAAACTATTAGGATTAAGTCTAATAGTCACAATAATCAGTGGTTGTCAGAGCATGGGGTTTTTTCGAGATAATAATGATAATTTAGTCTCACAAATGCCCTCTCCCCCAATGATTCAATCAAAAGTAGAATCTATTGAAGCGCATAAATTTGAGTTAACTGGCGAACAAACTATGATCGGGACTCTAGCAGTCATGGACATCCGTGAAACCGATACGTTTTCTGATATAGCAAGACACTTTGGATTAGGTTACAACGATATTAGCGTTGCTAACCCAACCATTTCGCCATGGACACCACTAGTGGGTAGTCGAATATTATTACCTTTACAATTTATTCTTCCTGACGCACCCCATAAAGGAATTGTGTTAAATCTTGCCAATAAACGTTTATTTTATTATCCAAAACAACAGCCTAATAACGTCTACACTTTCCCCGTTGGAATAGGACGTCAAGGCTGGAATACACCTATGGGTTTAACCAATATAGTTGCTAAAAAAGCTAACCCGACATGGATTGTACCCGAATCAATTCATCGAGAACACGCTGAAAAAGGTGATTCATTGCCCAGCATAGTTCCTGCAGGCCCTAATAATCCATTAGGACTTTATGCAATGCAACTTGGGTTTCCTCGCTATTTGATACACGGTACAAATAAACCTTATGGCATTGGTATGCAAGTGAGTCATGGCTGTGTGCAGCTTTATCCAGAAGATATTGAAGTATTATTCAAAAAGGCTACGGAAGGAATGTCTGTAAGAATAATACATCAACCCTATTTGACTGCTTGGAACCAAAACATGCTTTATCTTGAAGCAAATGAACCCATACAAAAATGGGCGCATGAAAAACTCACGTTAAAAAAACAACTATTGAAACAACTTAAAGCAATTAGCAGTACGAAAAACGTTTCTATTGATTGGAGAAGAGTTGATGACGTTATTAAAAAATCAGATGGAATACCCACACCTATTTTAGAAAATAGTCCCGACATAAGTAGCTTAATGACCAGCGCTATAGTACTAGAGCATCCCGAACATCTATATAAACAACCCATGGTTGAAGATATTAAAGACAGTGATTGGTCTATTTTGGTTGCTAGTTTTAATAATGAATTTGAAGCACAAAAAATGGCGGCCGTGCTTAATCATCAGGGCCCTATTATTCCGTCGCGTAAAGTTAAAAAAGATAGTAGTTATCAGGTAATAGCAGGCCCCTTTAAAAATAAGAAAGAAGTTAATTCAATCGCAAAACGTATCAAAATGGATTTTGAAATGGACGTAAAACCCTTAAAACCAATAACTCCAGTGAATTAACATAAATAGTTATGTGTTTATAATTAAATAATTGAACTGCTTATTTTATAGTTCGGGGTTGTTCGAACCTATCGATAGTAATGACATCCAAAATATCATTATATAAGACAAAATATAGCAATAAATTGGATGGACATTTTTTATATTAAAAAATCTCAAGAACGACTATTGACAGCTATCTCTTTCATATTATGGGTTTTCCTACTTTTAAAGCCTAGAATCTGGTATTGTGTTGCTTAAGAATTTACCTAATTAGCAATATGCTCCAGCTAATACAAAAATGTTCGTCATTCTATACTTGAATTACTGGAATCCAGAGACTAGGTAAAGTAAGTAATCAATAGTCCAATTAATCTGGAAGTCGGCAAATCCTCGCTTTGTCTCATACCCAGCATGACATTGCGACTAAACATCTTTATATATTGTCGGTGTGTATTGCCATTTATACGCACTCCGTCCAAAACTCTTTTACGCTATTAAAATATTATGCTTATTCAGTGGTACCCCGGTCACATGCACAAGGCCAGCAAAGAAATCAAAGAAACGTTACATCAAGTTGATTTGATGATTGAAGTAATTGATGCGCGCATTCCCTTTAGTAGCCAAAACCCGATGCTTAGCCAGATACGTGGTAATAAACCTTGTATTAAAGTACTCAGTAAAAGCGATCTTGCAGATCCCGTTATTACCGAACAATGGCAAACTTATTTAGAACAAGAGCAAAATGTTAAAACCTTGGCGGTGACAGTTGATCAGCCCGACAAAATACGTCAACTAACCGACTTATGTCACAAAATGGTTCCTAACAAGGGCTCGGGTGATAAACCGATACATACCTTAATAATGGGTATACCCAATGTAGGCAAATCTACGCTGATTAATATCTTAGCTGGCAGAATGATTGCTAAAACCGGCAATGAACCGGCTATCACCAAAATGCAGCAACGCATCGATATTGGCAACGGCATTATTCTAGTCGACACTCCTGGATTGTTGTGGCCAAATGTGGAAAATAAAAACAGTGGCTTTCGTTTAGCAACCACCGGCGCTATTAAAGATACGGCCATTACCCACGACCATATTGCTTTTTTTGCCGCTGAATACATGCTAACGCATTATCCAGAAGCGCTTAAAACACGTTATGAGCTAGAGCAATTACCAGAAACAGAGCATCAATTATTAGAAGCTATAGGGCGCAGTCGCGGATGTTTACGTTCAGGTAACCGTATTGATATGGACAGAGTGTCTAAAATATTTTTAACCGAATTACGTGCGGGCATGATAGGTAGACTCAGTCTTGAAACGCCGCCTATGATGGAAGAAGAGTTGATAGAAGTCGGTATTATTCGTGAGCAGAAAGCCGCTAAGAAATTAGCCCGTAAACAAAAGGTATTGGGATCTAATTGATGGTAGGTCGGGTTAGCGATAGCGTAATCCGACCTACTCTTTTATATACTATTGGCCGTAACAGGCTGAACACTGAGTTCAGCTTTTGCTGCTGCTTTGTTTTGTTGCGAAATATAAGTGCCGCCTAGTATCACGGCCAAGACCACTAGATAAACCACCGAGGCCACACGTCGGGCTTTTTTACTTTGTTCGTAATGCGTCATTGTAACTGTGTCCTATCTGATTAGTTAATAGACAGCATATTATCCAGCGCTTTTTTAGCCAAGATAGATTCTGCTTTAGGTACGGAAATCTGGTTAATCACATGGCCTGCGGCAAGATTTTCTAGTACCCAGGCTAAATGTTGAGGATCGGTTCTAAACATGGTTGAACACATGCAGAGCGTTGGTGACATAAAGTGTACGTTTTTGCCATCTGCTTTACATTCTTCATGCAGACGATTGACTAAATTTAATTCGGTCGCCACTAACCAACGGGTATTGGCTGCTGCAGCCCGGACCGTGGTCAATATGTATTCGGTAGAGCCTACATAATCGGCTTTTTCACAGACTTCAAAGCAAGCTTCTGGGTGTGAAATGACTTTAGTTTCTGGGAAACGCTCTAAGAAGTTGTCAATTTGTTCAGGCTTAAAAACTTGATGCACTGAACAGTAGCCGTTCCACAGTATTATTTTAGCCTTGCGCATTTGCTCTTCCGTAAGGCCACCCATGGGTTTATTAAAATCCCAGGTTACCATGTCTTCTAGGGGTATGCCCATGCGATAACCGGTATTACGACCTAAATGTTGATCGGGGAAAAACAGCACTTTTTCACGTTTGGCAAAACTCCACTCCAGTATTTTCTGAGCATTGGACGAGGTACAAACGATGCCGTCATGCTCGCCGCAAAAGGCTTTTAAATCTGCGGCAGAATTGATGTAAGTGACGGGTGTAACCTCGTTGTCTACATCAATCACTTGCGCCAATTCTTGCCAACATTTTCTCACTTTGAGCAAATTGGCCATATCAGCCATTGAACAACCGGCGGCTAAATCTGGCAAGATCGCGATTTGTTCTGGGCGAGACAAGATATCAGCAACTTCGGCCATAAAATGCACGCCACAAAAGACAATATATTCGGCATCAGATTGTGCAGCATCCCTAGACAACTTTAAGGAGTCACCGGAAAAATCGGCATGTTTAAACACTTCATCGCGTTGATAATGGTGTCCTAAAACGACACAGCGGCTACCCAGTTTGGCTTTAGCGGCAATAATGCGGGCATCGCATTCTTCGTCATCGAGTAAGGCATAATCTTGAATAAGGAATGTCATCTTTTTTAAAGCTCTTGGTAATAGGTGTTAATTAATAATGCGGTGGTGTTTCATCGACGCTTTCGCCACTACTGCCTTCGGTAGATAAACTCTTAATACGATCATTGAGTAAACTACAGGTCGCTTCCAAGCGATCAATTTGTTGCTGCTGCTGGCCTACGATGGTATTTAAGGTCTGCAATAAATCTTCCTGATAAGCGGTTTTTATTTCCAGCTCTATGATTCTATCTTCATTCATTCAAATAACCTTTGAGAACTGTTGCTGTTGTTTTTGTGCCAGATAGCTATCAAAGACCATGCAGATATTGCGTATTAATAAACGTCCTGCCGGCAATACTTTTATACCATTGCTAGATAAGCTCAACAAGCCATCGCTTTGCATCGGCATTAATGCCATCAGCTCGTTAGCGAAGTAATCGCTAAAGTTAATAGAGAAAGCCTGCTCGATGTTCGCAAAGGTCAAATCAAAATGACAGATTAACTGGCTAATGACCTCGCGGCGTAATTTATCGTCATCATTGAGTTCAACACCTTTAAATACCGGTAGTTTATGCTGCTTGATTAATTCATCGTACTGATTCAGTTCTTTTACGTTCTGGATATACGCATCCCCTACCCTTCCGATTGATGTCACGCCAAAGCCGATGAGATCGCAATCTGAATGCGTAGAATAGCCTTGAAAATTTCTATGCAGCTTTCCTTCTCGTTGGGCGATGGCTAGTTCATCATCGGGCCTAGCAAAGTGATCCATACCGATATAAACATAACCTGCAGCAATGAGCTTTTGACCTATCATCTGCAATATTGCGAGCTTTGCATCGGCACTGGGCATATCGGCATCATTAATCTGGCGCTGGGTTTTAAAGCGGTTAGGCATGTGCGCATAATTAAATATCGAGAACCTATCAGGACTTACGGATAATATCTTATCCAGGGTGATGGCAAAACTGTCCACGGTTTGCAGTGGCAAACCGTAGATCAAATCGATATTAGTTGAGCGAAAGCCTTCCCTACGTGCCGATGCTAATACGCTAAAAGTTTGCTCTTCACTTTGTAGGCGATTAACCGCTTTTTGTACAGCAGGATCAAAATCTTGTAGCCCTATGCTGATTCGGTTAAAGCCCAGTTCACGCAATTGTTTAATGGTGTCGGCATTGGTTTCTCTAGGATCAACTTCTATCGAATACTCGCCGCTATCATCGTCTTTAAGCAAAAAATGTTGACGGGTGACCGTCATCAACCGTTTCATTTGTTCATAGCTTAAAAATGTCGGCGTACCGCCGCCCCAATGCAATTGATTTACCACCCTATTGGAATCAAACAATTCCCCCAGCATGGCAATTTCTTTGCATAGATTGTCTAAATACGGTTCAGCATGTGCGCGGTTTTTGGTAACGATTTTATTGCAAGCGCAATAAAAACAAACCGTATCACAAAAGGGTATATGAAAATACAACGATAAGGGCCCACCTGCCGCATTCGATTTTGCAATGTGTAGGCGATAATCATCATCAGTAAAACCTTCATGCAGCTCCAAGGCGGTAGGATATGAGGTATATCTAGGCCCTGCTTTATCGTAGCGATTGATTAAAGCGAGATCAAATCTGATGGATTGATCTATCATTTGACTGAGTCGTTAATAATGATGTGATGAGTATTTTTATCAGTCAACATGACTTGATTAATCGCGCCTATTAAATCACCCGCTTGCGACATGGCATTACCAGACTTAGAAACCCGTGCCAGTAATTTAACTTCGGGAAAGTTTGATAATTTCATATTCGGCATCATCGCCATCGTATCATTTAAGCTGACGGTTATGGGTAAATCAGATACTTGTTTACGAACGATAGCTAAGGGCATTTTAGGGCCCGATAAGGCTTGAGCATAAACAAAAACTGTATCCGTCGCGGCGGCAGATTTTATTAATTCAGGCGCTAAACTGACCTGAACGGTGATAGTTGCGCTAGAAACAGCTGCGACAGGTTCGGCTTCTGACTGAGTAAGCGCATCGGGTGATTCACTTGCTAATTTAGCCAATAAGCCTTGTATTTCTTGCTGGTATTCAGAGCCCGGTGGCAATAAGGTTTCTAATTTTTTCCATAACTTTGTTGCCGTAACCGCATCACCTTCTTGGGCTTTAGCCATACCACCTAACCATAGGGCTTTCATATTATCCGGCTCTAACGCTATAGCTTTAAAAATCAGTTCAGAAGGTTTACCTGTCAGGTTTCTATCATTTACATAGCCTAGCGCATCGGCATAAAGTAGCAGTATTTCAGCTTGATCGCCGAGCAATTGATAAGCATGAGCAAAAGCATCTAATGCTTGAGTATGTTGTTCCAATACATCATAGGAACGTCCCAACATTAACCAACCTTGTGCATCATCTGGATGATTTTTTAATTTTTCAGCTAAACCAGTCACCATTTTATTGATTTCAGCCATCTTAATGGCATCTGTATCGATAGTCATTTCAGCACTATGACTGACGGCTTGGTAATTACCTAGCGTCCAATAAAGTGTGCCTGCTAGTAAAGGCAGCGCAATAACAAGCACATAAATTATCCAACGGCTTTGAGTAGATACGGAGTGTACCTTAGATTGAATATCTAAATCGTCACTTAATGCCTGCTCAAGATCTGCTAACTGCTCATTATATTGCGTTTGACTGAGTCCGCCTGAGCGCAGGTTTTCTTTAAGCTCGGCTAGTCTTTGTTGAGCAATTTTCACATTGCGCTGATCAAGATCAACATCTAAATTAGAGTGCTTACGCCATAAGGGTGGCAGGATAAACAAAAAAGCGATCACTATCAGTGCACCGACTAACAGCAAAAATACTATATTCAAGAGAGCTCACCTTTTTCTAATAAATTGCGGACTTTTTTTTGTTTTTCAGTATTTATTTCTAAGGCATCAACTTGAACCTTTGCAGCTGCCCTTTTACGTCGAATAACGAAAAACACCATCATCAATCCCATGAATAGAAACACCACGGGGGCTATCCATAATAGACTGGTTTTTCCCGCAAAGGCCGGCTTATATAAGACAAACTCACCGTATCGATAGGTCATAAAACGAATGATTTCTTGTTCAGACTTACCTTGTTGCAACATTTCATAGACTTGCCTTCGCAAATCGCTAGCCAGTTCAGCATTAGAATCGGCAATCGTTTGGTTTTGACAGACTAAACAGCGTAATTCCTTGGTCAAGGTTTCATAACTTTCTTGCTGTTTAGGATCGGACAATTGACGTGAGTCAACGGCATGACTGTTAATAGAAATCACCAACAGCAATATAAACAATAAAGGCTTCATTAAGACTCGGCTTCTAGCTTAGTAATTAAAGGAAGGAATATTTTTTGCACATCATCAGCGGAAACAGGCCCTGTATGTTTATAACGTATTAGGCCTTTTTTATCGATGACAAAAGTTTCTGGTACACCATAAACGCCGTAATCGATTCCTATACGACCATCTTGATCCATAATACTGACGTTATAGGGATTGCCCAACGTTTTCAGCCAAGTTTTGGCATCTTCAGGTTCATCTTTATAATTCAAGCCAATAATGACCACTGCGTATTGCTTAGCAAACTGATTTAATATGGGATGCTCGGCACGACAAGATACGCACCAGGAGGCCCAGACATTAAACAGCCAAACCTGACCTTTTAAATCAGCAGGTGTTAATTTCTCTTCTGGCGCATTAAGCTTAGGTGCAGTAAATTCCGGTGCAGGTTTATTAATAAACGGCGATGGAATATCGTTAGGTTTAAGATTTAAGCCTAAGCCAAGAAACACCGCCAAGATGATGAATAAGAGTAATGGAATAATATATTTAAGCATGATGCTGAAGTCTTATGACACTGTTCAAAAATGATGGATACGGAATTAAACCGTCTTTACAATCCGATAGCGGCGATCACAAGCTGCGCATAAACCACCCACCGCCATGAATAACGCCCCCATCCAAATCCAACGAATGAAAGATTTATAATAAACACGCAAACTCCACGCCCCCTGATTCCCTAAGGGTTCTCCGATGGCGACGAATAAATCCCTAAATAAACCGGCATCGATGGCCGCTTCGGTCATGGGCATCTTTTGCACTTGATAAATGCGCTTTTGCGGTTCCAGCTTAGCGACTTGCTTGCCATTATGACTGACTGTGACAAAGGCTTGTTCAGCAATATAATTAGGACCTTTAGTTTGTTTAACGCCATGAAATTCAAAAATATAACCTGACATATCTAAGGTGTCATTCGGTTCCATACGCACATCTTTTTCCACACTATAAACACTGGTTAAAGTAATACCGATAACAAATACGGCAATACCTAAATGCGCAATAGTCATGCCGTAAAAACCAGCCGGTATGGTTTGTAACCGTTGCCAAGTAAAGCCTTGAGTTCCTAAGCGATCAATAAAAGATAAGCCGGTCATAGCGGTCGTCCACAAGGCCAAGGTCAAGCCTAACATTGCTCCCCATGAATAAAAAGGCATCAGTAAAGGCAGTAATAGGCCACCAGCAAGGCAAACTACCATTATCCAGCGGACTCGCTGTGCTAATTCGCCTATAG
Organism: Methylococcales bacterium; assembly: GCA_003584895.1. Lineage (GTDB taxonomy): Bacteria > Pseudomonadota > Gammaproteobacteria > Methylococcales > Methylomonadaceae > Methylobacter_C. The sequence continues at coordinate 7,451 of QVQF01000065.1, read as the reverse complement.
AATCTTTTTTCCAGCGCAATAACATACCTAAACCCACAGCAATGGCTAGCGGTGCCATCATAGGTATAAATACGGCATTAAAATACGGAGGCCCGACTGAAATCTTGCCTAAGCCTAAGGCATCTATGACTAAAGGATATAAAGTACCTAATAAAATACTGGCCGCAGTTACCACTAATAACACATTGTTCAATAAAATAGCGGATTCTCTAGAGACCATCTCAAAAGTTGCACTACTTTTAACGGCAGGGGCTCTGACAGCATAGAGTAATAAAGAACCTCCGACGACTACCGCCAGAAAGACTAAGATGAACAGTCCTCTAGCCGGATCACTAGCAAAAGCATGAACGGAGGTTAATACGCCAGAACGGACTAAAAAAGTACCTAACAAGCTTAAGGAAAAGGCGAAAATCGCCAACAAAACTGTCCATGTTTTAAAGACTCCACGTTTTTCAGTGGCCGCTAAAGAATGAATCAACGCAGTACCAACTAACCAAGGCATAAAAGAAGCGTTTTCTACTGGATCCCAAAACCACCAGCCGCCCCAACCTAATTCGTAATAGGCCCACCAGCTACCTAAAGCAATACCAAAGGTTAAAAACATCCAAGCCATATTGGTCCATGGCCTAGACCATCTGGCCCATGCGGCATCCAAGCGACCTTCTAATAACGCGGCAATAGCGAAAGCAAAAGCCACAGAAAAACCCACATAACCCATGTAGAGCATTGGAGGATGGATGGCTAGCCCTGGATCTTGCAGCAAAGGGTTTAAGTCTCGACCTTCTAGTGGCGCAGGAAACAAGCGCTCAAAGGGATTAGAGGTGAATAATAAAAATAGAATAAAGCCAATAGAAACCAACCCCATAACACCCAAGACTCGCGCCAAGGTCGCAGCTGGAATGCTTTTACTAAATTGAGCGACCAATGCCGTCCATATAGTAAGCACTAAACCCCATAATAATAACGAGCCTTCATGTGCGCCCCAAACACCTGAAATTAAATACAGTGTAGGCAAAGAGGTATTAGAGTTAGTGGCAATATATTTAACCGAAAAATCATGCGTTAAACAGCTATAGGTTAAACAACTATAGGCTAGAGCCATAAACAATAGCTGTGCAAATGCAGCAGGTCTTGCAACTGCAATCCAAGCTAGTTGATTACGAAAAGCACCGATGATAGGCAAAGTACCTAAAACTAACGCCATGCATAAAGCAAGTATGAGTGAAAAATGGCCGAGTTCTGGAATCATGGTTATTTGTTTGTTCCTGAGGTAGTCTGATTTTTTAAACTTGCCTTAACTTCTGGCGGCATATAGTTTTCATCATGTTTAGCGAGTACTTCCTCAGCAATGAATACATGCTGATCATTCAGTTTGCCATGGGCGACAATGCCCTGACCTTCTCTAAATAAATCCGGCAATATACCGGTATATTCAACGGTTACTTCTTTACTAAAATCAGTCAGCTTAAAGCGCACCATCATGCCATCACCTGGCCTTTCAACACTGCCTTTAATGACCATACCACCTAATCTAAATAATGCAGATTTAGGCGCTTTGCCTTCTACGACATCGGTCGTAGAAAAGAAGTACATTAAATTATCATTGAATGACTTTAAGGCGAAGGCGGTGGCTATACTGGCACCGATAACCATCAAAGCTATTAAAATTAAGCGCTGTTTTCTTGCTGGTTTCATAGAGATTGTTTTTGTTTCTTTAAGGCTTTAACAAAAAATTGTTTGCGCTGCATTATTGGAATAATAATGTTTGCTAGCAATACGCAAAAAGTTACACCATAAGAGGTCCATACATAAAAGGCATAGCCGCCCATAGACAGAAATTCATCTAAACTCATAATCGCAGCTCCAATACTTTAGCTTTAACCCATTGAGCGTTACGCTCACGCTGTAATAATTCAATACGTATTCTTTGTATCAAAGCGATCAAATAATAAAATTTGAAAGATAATGCCATTAATAACAAGGGAATCAACATGCTGACATGAATAGAGGGTTTATCCATTTTGGTCACGGTAGGGCCTTGATGTAATGTATTCCACCATTCTACGGAATAATGAATGATAGGAATATTAACCACACCCACCAAAGCCAATATTGCAATGGCTTTAGAGGCTACACGCTTATCATCTATCGCACCATAAAGACCAATAACACCCAGATACAAAAACAACAAAATCAATTCAGAAGTTAAGCGTGCATCCCAAACCCACCAGGTACCCCACATGGGTTTTCCCCATAATGAACCGGTAAATAATGCAATGAAAGTAAAGCTAGCACCGATAGGCGCACTGCTAATAGCAACAATCTCGGCTAATTTAATACGCCAAACTAAACCGATTGCGCCAGAAATTGCCATTACCATATAGATGAATAATGACATCCATGCACTGGGTACATGGATATAGATAATACGATAACTATCGCCCTGCTGATAATCAGACGGCGCTAAATATAAACCACCGTAAAGTCCAAATCCTGTCAACAATACGAAGCTAATAATTAGCCATGGCATGACTTTATCAGTAAACGCATAAAAATGAGGAGGCGAAGCCATGCGATGAAAAAATCTTACAACAGCATTAGGAATTAAAAACATAGGTATATTTAAGTTAAAGTTTCAGTCCTGCAAGGTTTGCAGTGTCACGATAGTGCTAGACAAGGTGTGACTATGTCCATAATTAATGGATATTTTACGAGATAATTGTTAATTAACACTCATTTTTAATGCAGCCGCTGTTGGCCAAGGAGCCAACACTAAAGACAAACATAAAATTGAGATTAAAATATTAATCTGAGCATCAACCGGTAAGCCGCTGCCAGCCATCTCCACGGCATTACCAGCAAAAATAAGCACCGGCACATACAGAGGTAAAACTAACAATGATAAGATCATACCGCCTCGGCGCAAGCCTACCGTTAAAGCGACCCCTATCGCACCAATTAAACTTAACACCGGCGTTCCTAATAGGAGCGTTAATAACAAAACGCCTATTGATTGCGTCGGCATGCCTAAAAAAACAGCGAGTAACGGTGCAACTATCAATAACGGTAAACCCGTGACCAGCCAATGAGCAATAATTTTAGCTAAGACTAGAACAGAAGCAGGATAGGGACTTAGTAAAATTTGCTCTAATGAGCCGTCATCAAAATCTGAACGAAATAGACTATCCAAAGACAACATAGCAGCCAATAAAGCCGATACCCAGATTATGCCTGGCGCAATCGCTTGTAATAAATGCGGTTGAGCACCAATACCTAAGGGAAATAGCGTGATGACTAGTATAAAAAACAATAAGGGATTAGCGATTTCTGAGCGTCTTCGCACTGCCAACAATAAATCACGCCTAATGATAGCTAAAAATGCGTAAAACAAAGACATTAGGATAATAAAATACGTTGCACATCCACGCTAGGTAAAGCTATATCATGGTGTGAGGTTAAAATAATCATGCCGCCCTTATTACAATGCTCGGTCATCAAACTTTCAATCAATGTAATACCTTTTATATCAAGTGAAGTAAAAGGCTCGTCGAGTATCCATAAGTTATTGTGTGTGATTAATAAGCGCGCTAAGGATAAGCGTCTTTGTTGACCTGCAGATAAAGTCTGAACTATCGCATCATCAAAGTCTGCTAACTGAACCTTAGCTAAGGCCTGTGCTATAGAATATTGACCGGCTTTGCCGAGCGCTAACGATACTTTCAAATTTTCTAGCGCCGTCAGTTCTTTCTTAACACCATTTAAATGACCGACATAAGCCATATCTTCGTAATATTGACTGTCGTTGATTGCGCTGCCGCACCAAAGTACTTGACCTGCATCAGGCTCTCTAAAGCCGCATAAAATACGCAATAATGAGGTTTTGCCACTGCCGTTCTCACCTTCTAGTAATAATACTTGTCCTGAATTCAGTTCGAAACAGAGCTCATCAAACAAAACGCGATCATCACGAACACAACTTAAGTCACTGCCTTGCAGTCGGCTGGTTGAGTTATTTGGCATTACTTAGCTGCAGGGTATCGTTGGCGCACGGTTTCATAAAGCAACACACCCGTGGCAACAGACAAATTAAGGCTTTCTACTTGACCCAACATAGGTATAGCTACCAAAATATCGCATTGTTCTTTAGTCAAACGCCTTAAACCTTTGCCTTCAGTACCCACTACCAAAGCCATAGGCACAGTAAAGTCAGTATTATGTAGGGTTTGCGTAGTATCGCCTGCTGCGCCTATGATCCATAAGCCCTCGCCTTTTAACCAGCGCAAGGTACGTGCTAAATTGGTCACTTGATAGACGGGAACTGTCTCTGCCGCACCGCTAGCTACTTTGCACACGGTAGGCGTAATGCCGGTAGCATTATCCTTGGTAACAATGACGCCATGAACGCCGGTTGCATCAGCTGTTCTAAGACATGCACCCAGATTATGAGGATCTTGTACATTATCTAAAACTAAAAATAAGGCGGGGTCTGTTAGATTTTCGACTACGGTTTTTAAATCGCTTTCCGTTAACTCACCAGGCATTTCAACTGCAATAACTATGCCTTGATGATTATTGTTATCAGCCAATTTATCCAATCGTTTTCTATCAACTTTTTCAGGGACTATACCCAAGGCCAATAAATCATCAACAGCTTGTGACAGACGTTTATCTTGTCTTCCACTATCAACCCAGGCTTGTTGGATTTTTTTAGGGGAATAATCTAAAGCGGCCTGCACTGAATGTAGTCCAAATAATTTGCTTGATTTCATTTATTATGAATTTTGGAGGTTTTTTATAGGTCGGGTTACGCTGTCGCTTACCCGACCTACATGTTTTATCTAACTGTGGGCAATGACCCAGAGCGTTTAAATTGGCAATTTTTTACTTTTTCTTTCTACGTCGCTTTTTTGGCTTATCGGAGACTGGTTCTTTCGTTGCTGTTGCAGCACCGTCTTTTTGAATCAGCTCAAAATCCATTTTCTTTTCATCAAGATCAACACGGGCAACTCGAATCTTCACCCTATCACCTAAACGAAAGTTTGTGCCGCTGCGCTCACCTTTTAATTGATGGCTGGTAGGATCAAAGTGGTAATAATCTTGACCTAAATTACTAATATGCACTAAGCCTTCTACGTAAATATCAGCCAATTCGACAAAAAAGCCAAAAGAAGTCACTGCAGAAATAATACCAGGGAATTCTTCTCCGATCTTATCCATCATGTATTCACACTTAAGCCAGCTGACTACATCACGAGTCGCATCATCAGCTCGACGTTCATTAGCCGAACAATGTTCGCCTAATAAAATCATCTCAGGCACACCGTAAACAAAATTCTCTATTTTTTTATCTAATAAACAGTGGCGTATAGCTCTGTGAACCAGTAAATCAGGATAACGCCGTATAGGTGAAGTAAAATGCGCATAAGCATCTAATGCTAAACCAAAATGGCCTTTAAGATCGGGACTATAAACCGCTTGGGACATAGAACGTAGCAAAACAGTCTGAATTAAATGCGCGTCTGGGCGATCTTTAACGCTATCGACCAAATGCATATAATCCAGTGGCGTAGGATTAACACCTCCACCAAATTTTAAACCCAACTCGCCTAGAAATGTTTTCAGATTTAATAACTTATCTGCGCTAGGACCTTCATGAATACGTAATAACTTAGGTATTTTCTTAGCATTCAAATAACGTGCTGCCGCACTATTAGCTGTAATCATAAACTCTTCAATGAGTTTATGAGCGTCGTTACGAACGACGGGTATTATTTTTTCAATCTTACGATCTTCTGCAAAGACTATGCGTGTTTCTTGCGTGTCAAAGTCCATTGCACCACGAAGTTCACGTTGAATTCTCATGGCTTTGTAAAGCGCATAAAGTTCACGTAAATGTGGCATTAATTTCGAATGTTTTTCTGCTAAAGCTTCATCGCCATCGACTAACATTTTTGCGACTTCGGTATAGGTTAACCGAGCATGAGAGCACATAACAGCATCATAAAACTTAGAGCGAACGACCTTGCCTTCATCATCTATGATGAGTTCACAGACCATACATAAACGATCGACATGAGGATTAAGCGAGCACAAACCATTCGATAATATTTCCGGCAACATCGGTATAACTTGCTCAGGAAAATACACCGAAGTACTACGATTTTTAGCTTCTTTATCTAGCTCACTATTAACTTGTACATAATGCGAAACGTCGGCAATGGCGACCAGTAACTTCCAACCTTTAGCGGTTCTTTTACAGTAGACAGCATCATCAAAATCTCGAGCATCTTCACCATCAATAGTCACCAAAGGTAATTTACGTAAATCTACACGACCTTCTTTTGCAGACTCAGGCACTTCAGCACTTAATGATTTGATAGCCTCTAATAGTTCTTCTGGCCAAATATTAGGTAATTCATGAGAACGAATAGCCATTTCAATTTCCATGCCGGGAGCAAGATGATCTCCAAGCACTTCAATCACTCTACCTATCGGTTGACGTAATTTAGTAGGTTGTTCGACAATTTCAGCAATAACGATTTGTCCCTGCTTTGCATCACCCGCCTCACCATTCATAACCAACAGTGTTTGAGCGATATTTTTATTATCAGGCACAACATAAGTGAAGCCGTCTTCTTTATAAAGGCGTCCAACAATTTGATGGGTATTTCTTTCTAAGATCTCAACAACAGCGCCTTCACGTCGACCTTTCTTATCGATCCCAGCAATACGCACCATCGCCCTATCATTGTGTAATAAGGGATTCATTTCACGGGGAGACAAATACAAGTCATCAGAACCGTCATCGGGTCTGACAAAACCGAAACCATCTGCGTGTCCGATAATCCGACCGACAATTAAATCTTTATTATTAACTAGGCAATAGCGCTGACCACGGTTAAACAATAATTGTCCATCTCGCTCCATGGCTCTTAAGCGACGGCGCAGAGCCTCAAGGCTGTCATCATCTTCAAGTTTGAAAATAGTGGCAAACTCTACGCGTGACAAAGGCTTTCCAGCCTGCTCCAAATGATGGAGTATTAATTCGCGACTTGGAATTGGGTTTTCATACTTTTCAGCTTCACGCTGAGCGTATGGATCTTGTGTTGAATTTAAATCAACGTCTTTATTAGACTTCGATGACATTTATTTAATATAGGTACAGGGTGATTAATACAATAAAGTAATAAAATAAGCACATGATACATGCTTAGCTTAAAGATTAGAATGGAAAATAAACAATCCTAAATATATTATTAAAAGATCATTCTATATGAGGCGGTTTTTTAAGTTAAATAAATTGACAAAAAAACATACCCTAAGTATATTTGCCGGCTACATAAGGTTTTATAAAGTATCCTTGCCGGGATGGTGGAATTGGTAGACACGCTAGCTTCAGGTGCTAGTGGGCGCAAGCTCGTGGCCGTTCGAGTCGGCTTCTCGGTACCATA
>QVQF01000089.1 GCA_003584895.1 Methylococcales bacterium | reverse complement strand
CTGATACAAGATCATCAGGTGGTGATTGTCTGTGGAGAAACAGGTTCCGGTAAAACCACCCAGCTTCCTAAAATTTGTTTATCTATAGGACGTGGTGCGGCTGGCTTTATTGGTCATACCCAGCCTAGACGTATTGCTGCGCGTACCGTGGCTGATCGTATCGCCGAAGAGTTGGGTGAACCGATGGGTAAGTCGGTAGGCTATAAAATCCGTTTTAATGATAAAACTCATGCTGATTCATTAGTTAAGTTGATGACTGATGGTATTTTGCTGGCAGAATCGCAAAACGATCCTTATTTAAGCCAATACGACACGATTATTATTGATGAGGCGCATGAGCGTAGTTTAAATATCGACTTTTTAATTGGCTATATGAAGTGGTTGCTGCCTAAGCGCCCAGATTTAAAGCTGATTATTACCTCGGCGACCATTGATACTCAGCGCTTTTCTACGCATTTTAATCATGCGCCGATTATAGAAGTATCAGGGCGGACGTATCCGGTAGACATGCGTTATAGGCCTATCGAGCAAAAAGAAGAAGATGACGAGACCTCCGATGACTTGCAAAATGCCATACTCGATGCCGTCGATGAACTATATCGGGATTTACGTGGCGATATTTTGATCTTTCTCAGTGGTGAGCGCGAGATACGCGAAACCAACGATTCTTTAAAGAAACATCATCCTACGCAATATGAAATATTGCCCTTGTATTCCAAGCTTAGCGTGAGCGAACAAGAGCGCGTGTTCAAGCCCAAAGGTGGTAAGTTGCGTATCGTGCTGGCCACCAATGTTGCAGAAACCTCATTAACAGTGCCAGGCATTCGTGGAGTGATTGATACCGGTCATGCGCGCATTAGTCGCTACAGTCATCGCAGTAAAATCCAGCGTTTGCCTATCGAGCGTATCTCCCAATCTTCTGCCAATCAAAGAGCAGGACGTTGCGGTCGGGTTGCAGAAGGTATTTGTATCCGCTTGTATTCGCATGATGATTATTTAGCGAGGCCGGAGTTTACCGAGCCTGAAATCATGCGTACCAATTTATCGGCTGTTATTTTACAAATGACCGCCTTAAATTTGGGTGATATTGAAGACTTCCCCTTCTTAGAGCCACCCGAAGATAAGATGATTCGGGATGGTAAAAATGTACTGCATGAAGTTAATGCCTTAGATAAGTCTGGCAAGTTGACGGAAACGGGTAGGCAGTTATCCAAGTTCCCTACCGATCCTAAATTGGCGCGTATGCTGATTGCCGCTGCAGATGAACATTGTTTAACTGAAGTGGCGATTATCGTTTCGGCTTTAAGCGTGCAAGACCCACGTGAAAAGCCTGCTGATAAAATGCAGCAAGCCGATGCTAAGCATGTGGCTTTTCGTCACCCTGAATCAGATTTTTTAACGTTGCTGAATATTTGGAATACCTACGAAGTCCAGAAGAAGCATTTGTCGAATAGCAAACTACGCAAGTATTGTACGGATAATTTCTTGTCTTATATGCGTATGCGCGAGTGGTTCGATATACACGCCCAAGTCATGCAGGTCGTAAAAGGTGATTTGAAAATGCACCCCAATACTGATGAGGCCGGTTATGAGAAAGTGCATAGAGCGTTATTAACGGGCATGCTATCAAACATCGGTTTTCGTCATGATCCTTATGAGTATTTGGGTGCGCGGGGTTTAAAGTTCTTTATTTTTCCTGGCTCTGGGCTACATAAGATTAAACCTAAGTGGATCATGGCTGCCGAGCAAGTTGAAACCAGTAAGGTTTATGCGCGTACCGTGGCTAGGATCGAGCCTGAATGGATAGAGTTGTGTGCGGGACATTTGGTTAAGCATAATTACTATGACCCGCATTGGGAAAAGAAGACCGGACGCAGTGCGGTATCTCAACGAACCTTACTCTATGGTTTGACCTTGCAAGCTGGTCGCAAGATTCCGTATGAGCATGTTGATGCAAAAGCTGCGCGGGAAATTTTTATCCGCTCAGCCTTGGTGGATCATGATTACCACAGTAATGCGCCTTTTTACGTGGCTAATCAAAAGCTACTGGAAGAAGTCGGTATTATTCAGCATAAAGGTCGGCGCGTTGATTTGGTCGAAGATGAACAATGGTTGTATCAATTCTACGATAACAAGTTGCCGCCTGAAATCGTCAGTGGCATTACTTTAGATACTTGGCGTAAGGTCGAGGAAAGAGCGAATTCCAAGATTTTATTTTTAACCAAGGAAGATTTAACTCGCGATCAAGAGCAGGAATATGTCAATGAATGGGATTTTCCTGATGCGTTTCCAAAGGTATGCTTAGGCGCCAGGAATAATCTAAGCATTCCTCTGCAATATCGCTTTGAACCGGGGCATGATGAAGATGGTGTGACCGCGATCATTCCAGTACATCAATTAAATCAGTTTTCTCAAGCCTCTTTTGAATGGCTAGTGCCCGGCTTGTTAGAAGAAAAGTGTGTGGCCTTAATTAAGGGCTTGCCTAAAAACATTAGAAAACATTTTGTGCCAGTGCCGCAAACTGTAAAGCAATGTTTAGAAATAGAGCCTGATTTCAAGGGCACGTTGCAGGAATGGTTAGGCTATCGTTTGCGCATCTTGACCGGTGAGGCGATTCCCTTGAATGCTTGGAGCCTCCAGGATTTACCCTTCCATTTACGCATGAATTTCAGAGTCATTGATGAGCAAGGACAGCTACTTGATTATGGTCGTGATTTAAAAGCCTTGCAGCTTAAATATACGCTTAAGGCGGAAAGCAGCTTCGATCAGATTGCCGCTGATGAGCTGAATTATACTGGCTGTATTCAATGGGCCTTTGATGATTTGCCCGATACTTATCAATTTATTCAGAATGGCCTAACCTTAAATGGCTTTCCTGCCATAGTTGATGAAGGCGATGCAGTGGGTGTGCGTATTTTTGATACTGAGCAAAAAGCCGCTTTACAGCATCAAGCGGGTTTAATGCGCTTAATTCAATTGCAATTACGTAAAGAATGCACTTATCTGATTAAAAATATACCGCAGTCCGCGGCGGCAGAGCTCAGTTATAATCGTTTACCGAAACATCCCTTAGTCACAGTCGTGGGTGAAAGTTCCTATAAAAATGATATGCTCACGGCAATTTTATACAGCGTTTTCGTTGAAGGTAAAACCTTGCGTACCCAGCAGGCCTTTGAGAAAAGTCTATTAGACAATAAAGCCGGCTTAATGGGTGTCGCTAATCATGCCGGTAAAATAGCATTGGAAATTATGGCGCTTTATGCGCTAATCAAAAAAGACTTAGAGCGGACTTTGAAAGCCAGTGATCCTCTGGCGCAAGATATTAATGAGCAGTTGAACTTTTTGGTATATGCCGGCTTTATTCGCAATACCCCTTATCAGCAGCTACAAGCGATTCCTAGGTATTTGAAAGCCATCCAATATCGTTTAGATAAGTTTGATAATAATCTACAAAAAGCTCAGGAAGTAAGTCGTTATGCGCTTCGTTTTTGGAAAGATATTGAGAAAAAACTTAAAAAGGAAGTGCTGATTCCAGAGCAAGATGCTTTTCGTTGGGCCCTAGAGGAGTTAAGGGTTTCTGTCTATGCTCAGCAACTCAAAACCGCCTATCCTATATCGGCTAAACGCTTAGATAAACTCTGGGACGAGAGGAATTAAGGACGATAGTGTAATAAAGTATTGGGCTTTTGCACAGAAACAATCAATGACTTAGCTGGACTTTAAACTGTCTGGCTATGACTGAGTTCTTGGAGGATGCTAGTGCTAACTCATTGTAAGTGAATATTAATTATGATTGTCTTGTTTCTGTGCGATCTAACAAAACGGTAATAAAAACCGTCACTAAGCGATCTAGCTAACAATTAATGCACAGAGTTATCCACAGGAGCTGTGAATAACTTGATTCTGAATAAGAGCGAGTGCTAAAAGCCCTAAATAAACTTACTTTTTAATAAATGCAAGGTTGATTTCTTGTTTTTCTGTATTTGTGTCGAGTTTTTAGGTTAAAATAGTCGACTTTCAAAGCTGATATTTGGTCAGCGCTGCTGGCAACTTTCAAAGAGTGGTCACAGCCTGTACTTAAGCTTTGAGTGATCTGCAAGTATCCGACATGTTTCATCCACGCCTTGCCTCTACGGTCAGGGGGTTATTGACAGTAGTTTACGGCAAGGGGGCTTTTAATGCCCCAATACGATCTCTCTGTAACGCACAACTGTGTGTGTCTACATGAAAGGGATCACCAAAAAAGTTTTTTATGCCCAACTTTAGAGTAAAAACATGACAGATTTAGCGCACTACAGAAATATTGGTATCTTCGCTCACGTTGATGCTGGTAAAACAACAACTACCGAGCGAATTTTGAAGCTTACCGGTAAGATTCATAAAATCGGTGAAGTACATGACGGCGAAACAACGACCGATTTCATGGATCAAGAACGTGAACGTGGTATTACCATTCAGTCAGCAGCAACGACTTGTTTCTGGAAAGATTACCGTTTTAATATTATCGACACCCCAGGACACGTTGACTTTACTATCGAAGTTTATCGTTCACTTAAAGTATTGGATGGCGGTATCGGCGTTTTCTGTGGTTCAGGTGGTGTAGAGCCTCAATCAGAAACCAACTGGCGTTATGCGAATGACTCTAAAGTTGCGCGTGTTATCTATATTAATAAATTAGATCGTATCGGCGCTGACTTTTATCGCGTTGTTAAGCAAGTTGAAGAAGTTCTGGGTGCAATACCTGTCGTTATGACCTTGCCGATTGGTACTGAAGACGAATTCATCGGCGTGGTTGATTTATTAACCGAAAAATCATGGGTATGGGATAACTCAGGCGATCCTATGAATTACACTATTCAAGACATTCCTGCTGATATGGTGGAACTGGCTAAAGAATGGCGTGAAAGATTAATAGACCAAGTGGCTGATCAATTTGATGATGTCATGGAAGCTTATCTTGAAGGTGAAATGCCTGATGTTGATACTATTAAGCGTTGTTTACGTAAAGGTACTATTAACCTTGATTTCTTCCCAACTTTCTGCGGCTCTTCGTTCAAGAACAAAGGCGTACAGTTAGTTTTAGATGGCGTTATTGATTATTTACCTTGTCCTACTGAAGTTAATCCACAGCCAGAAGTCGATTTAGAAGGTAACCCTACCGGTACTTTCGCTATCGTTGATGCTGACAAACCATTGCGTGCCTTGGCATTCAAGATTATGGATGATCGTTTTGGTGCTTTGACCTTCTTACGTATTTATTCAGGTAAATTAGAAAAAGGTACTTCAGTTCTGAATACTTTTACTGGCAAAACTGAACGTATCGGTCGTATCGTAGAGATGCATGCTGATGTTCGTGCTGAGCTTGAGTCTGCGCAAGCCGGTGATATTGTCGCGGTTCTGGGTATGAAGAATGTTCAGACAGGTCACACTTTATGCGATCCTAAATTCCCTGCGACTTTAGAGCCTATGGTTTTCCCTGATCCAGTTATTTCATTAGCTATTTCTCCAAAAGATAAAGCCGCTTCTGAAAAAATGGGTATTGCACTGGGTAAAATGATCCAAGAAGATCCTTCATTCCACGTTGAAACTGATGAAGACAGTGGCGAAACTATTCTTAAAGGCATGGGCGAGTTACATCTTGATATTAAAGTTGATATCTTAAGACGTACTCATGGTGTAGATGTGGTTGTTGGTAAACCTCAAGTAGCTTACCGTGAAACCATTACTAAATCGGTTGAAGACGAATACACTCACAAGAAACAATCAGGTGGTTCAGGTCAATACGGTAAAATCAATTACATTATTGAGCCAGGCGAGCCAGGTACTGGTTTCGTGTTTCAATCTGCGGTTACTGGTGGTAACGTGCCTCGCGAATTTTGGCCAGCGGTTGAGAAGGGCTTTAAGAGCATGTTGGATAAAGGCGTATTGGCTGGATTCCCTTGCTTAGACTTTAAAGTTATCTTAACGGATGGTGGTTTCCATGCTGTGGATTCATCTGCGATTGCTTTCGAAATTGCTGCTAAAGCGGCGTTCCGTCAGTCAATTCCTAAAGCAGGTCCACAATTGATTGAGCCGATCATGAAGGTTGATACCTTTACGCCTGCTGATCACGTGGGTGATGTTATTGGTGACCTTAACCGTCGCCGTGGCATGATTAAATCACAAGATGCTGCAGCTAGCGGAGTACGTATTAAATCTGATGTACCATTAAGCGAAATGTTTGGCTATATCGGTGATTTACGTACAATGACTTCAGGTCGTGGTCAGTTCTCTATGGAGTTCTCACACTATTTGCCATGTCCTAAAAACGTAGCAGACGAAGTTATTAAAGAAGTAAACGAACGTAACGCTAAAAAGAAATAATAATGACTGCCGAGTAGGTAACTGCTCGGCTTTCTTTAGTTATGGTGAATGCTTTAGTTTGGGCTATCCAAATTAAAGCAACACTATTTTCATCATTCAATAGACTTTGGTCTATGTCAGTTTTTAAATCAATCTAAGTTCATTGTTGGCTTTTCGATAATGACACTTTATCTAGTTGGTCATCAAAAGCTCAAGTTAAGCTATCTTTATCGCTCAATACGCTTAAAGTTATATCTGTTCTCGTTATTTAACTTATTGATCTCAGTAGTAGCCTTAAGGGCTTAATCATCATCTTCTTTAGGTATTTGTCCTCGCAATTCTTCTGATAGCAGCATTTGTGCGCCAGTAATAACGAGGTGTTGATTCGTACTCAGTGTGTCTGGAACAAAATAGCCGTCGGCGGTAGGGGTATAGTGGCTCAGAACGAGGCGACTAAAAGTAGTCTCTGTCGTTTTAATATAGACTAAAGCTTGATCCATATACCAGATGAGCGCCGATTTAGGGATGATAAATCCTGTCATTGCAGAGCTTTGTTCGGGTATCCAGGCGCTAATAGCCATGCCAGGAAGTAAGTTTTTATCGCTAGATTGAAAGAAATAGCTTTCGCCTTGTGCGACTAATTCTGTATGTGTGGCGGCTGATATAAATTCAGCTTTATGGGCTTTACTGCGATTACCCGATACTTCTACATCAATAGTTCGAATAGTATTTGCAAGGTGATGGTGGGAGGGCAGTGTAATTTGTATCAGTTTTTGTCGACCAGATAGAAAAGCATCTAATTTAGAGTGGTCGTTTGATAGCGCCCAATTGGTCAGCTCTTTTCCCCATAATAGCAGTGCTTCATCAGTAATGGCGGTGCTTTGATAATGAGCAGCATCTACTTGGGCATGGTTAGATTGCCATTGCGCTTGTTGTTCTTGTAAGGAGCGTTTTGAGGTGACACCGCTACTGTATAAGTCCTGCTGGCGGTTGATGTTTTGTTCGGATTGCTGGAATCTTGCTTGTGAGCTACGTTGATCGGTTAACGCTAGCAAATAGCGATGACGTAAGGCCAATAAGGATTGTATGTTAAGTACTTTTCCGTAGGCAACAAACTCAGCATGATAACTAATGGGTTTTAGTGTTAAGGTTTCTATAGCCGATGATTTTTGGATATCGGTACTTAGGTTGATCTGTGTTTGTTCAATAAGGTTTTGTTGTTCGGTTGCTGTGTCGTCTTCTGCATGAACCCAAGTAGAGCAAAGCATAGTCAGCGTAAACAAACAGGCCATAAACAGTTTAGTCATTTAGATTAAAGTGGGGTTGTTAGGTGTAAGGATCATGAATTATAAGCTTTACCTATAAATAAAAGGCAAAAAAAAACCCCGGTTGATGAAATCAACCGGGGTTCAACTTACGATCTAAAGTTTAGATCAATTAGTTGCTAGGTAATGCAAATACAGTAAATGCACCACCTTGTTTGGTGAAAGATCCCAAGCTAGCATATGCGCCAGTAGCACCTAAGCCTTCTTGTGATATTTTCACTGCAATTTTTTCTAATTCAGCTTTCTTCACTGGATCAGTTTCTGCTGCAGCCTTTTCTTGTGCGGCTTCTAGTTGTTTGTTGAAATCGGTAGCAATACCGATACCAGCCCAACCGCCGATACCTGAAAGAACGCCAACATATTGTTTGCCGTTGTAGCTCCAAGTATTTACGTTACCGATGATGCCAGAAGGTGTTTTGAATTTATACAATTCTTTACCTGTTTTAGCATCAACTGCTTTTAAGTAACCTTCTAAGGTGCCGTAGAATACAATGCCGCCAGCAGTTGCTACAGAACCAGACCAAACAGAGAAAGGTTCTTTGTTTGACCAAGCAATCTTGCCTGTTTTAGCATCATAAGCAGTGAACTGACCTAAGTTAGTTGTGCCGTCAGCTTTACCAGTTAAAACGTCAGCACCGGCTGGTAGCATGTCTAAAGTTGCGCCTACATAAGGTTGGCCCGCTGTGTATGAAACTTCGAATGGTTCGTAGTTCATGCATAAGTGGTTACCAGAAATATAGAACAAGCCAGTTTGTGGTGAGTAAGAAACCGGTTGTTGGTTTTTACTACCTAAAGCAGCAGGACATACGCCGTCAGTTCTAACGTCTTCGCCATTATGTTCGGTACTGTATTGTGGAACAACTTGTGGACGGCCTGTTTTCATATCAACGTGGGTAGCCCAGTTAACTGATTTGTCGAATTTTTCAGCGACTAATAGTTCACCTGTTTCACGATCTAAAGTATAGCCAAAACCGTTACGGTCAAAATGCACGATAGTTTTATGCATTTGGCCTTTAACTTCTTCGTCAACTAAAACTGTTTCATTGATGCCGTCAAAGTCCCACTCATCATGTGGAGTCATTTGATAAACCCATTTAACAGCACCGGTGTCAGCGTCACGAGCCCATAAGGACATAGACCACTTGTTGTCACCAGGACGTTGTACAGGGTTCCAAGTAGATGGGTTGCCTGATCCGTAGTAAATTAAGTTTAATTTAGGATCATAGCTAGTCCAGCCCCAAGTAGTACCGCCGCCGATTTTCCATTGGTCGCCTTCCCAAGTTTTGATACTTGAATTAGCGCCTACAGGAGTCACTTTACCGTTTTCCCAAGTCGTTGTTTTGTTAGCATCGATCAGCGTATCTTTGTCTGGTCCGATGCTATAGCCTTTCCATTTTAGTTTTCCAGAATTAATGTCATAAGCCGCTAAAAAGCCGCGTACACCAAATTCACCACCAGAAATACCAGTTAAAACAGTGTCTTTAACAACTAAAGGCGCATTAGTGTTAGTCATGCCCAATTTAGGGTCACCATTTTGTACGCTCCAAACACGTTTACCAGTTTTAGCATCTAAAGCTGTTAAGACAGTGTTTGATTGTTGTAAGAAAATTTTGCCATCGCCGTAAGCTAAGCCACGGTTCACAGTGTCGCAACACATAACAGGAATCGTTACGTCAGCATCTTGTGTTGGTGTAAATTCCCAAATAACTGACTGTGTTTTTTGATCAATTGCGTAAACAGTGTTAGGAAATGGAGTGTGGATAAAAATAACATTATCAACAACCAGTGGACCACCTT
Source organism: Methylococcales bacterium (assembly GCA_003584895.1). Taxonomy (GTDB): domain Bacteria; phylum Pseudomonadota; class Gammaproteobacteria; order Methylococcales; family Methylomonadaceae; genus Methylobacter_C. The sequence continues at coordinate 10,571 of QVQF01000089.1, read as the reverse complement.
CGTGACCACGTAATACACCTGTAGAAAAAGACCAAGCAGGTTGTAAGTTTTTTACGTTGTTAGCGTTTATTTCATTTAATTTGCTGTAACGCGTGCCGGCATAGTCGCCGCCCCAAGTTGCCCAGTTAGCTGAGTCTTTGGTTAGGGCGTCAACGCCACTGTTAGCAGTTGAAATTGCTGGTGTGGCTAATAATACAGCGACACTTGAAGCAAGCAGCCAACTTTTTAAAGGCTTCTTCATATATTTTCTCCTGGTATTCTGTTAATTAGACAAAATACTTGATTATGTTTTTTAAGACTAATATTAGTTTTTGGGTGGTTTTTCTACACTATAAAGGCAAAAAAACATTCACACCAAGGCACTAGATTTAATTATTTTGCCTAAAAAGTCAACTTTTAAAAGAGTTAAAGTGATTGTATAAGGCAGAGGTCTTTATTCATGTTTTTGTTTTATGAGTGTTTTGTTGTCATCAATGATTTAGTTGAAGTCGGTTCTAATAGCCATTTCAGCTAGCTGATATTGCAGAGCATGTGCGTAAAAACGGACTCAACTATTTAAAGAGTCTCTATCTGATAACCCTTGTTGTTCCAGCATAATACTTCGCCTGTTTCTTTGCTCCATGCTGATAAAACAAAGCGTTGTGCAGGGTGATTATTGATTAAAAAGTCATGAATATTAGGTCGGTGGGTGTGTCCATGAATAAGTCGCAAGCAATCATGCTCTTGCATGACGCGTATAACGGTTTCTTGGTTGACGTCCATAATAGATTGAGATTTTTTGCGTTTATGAAGATAGCTACGAAATCGATACCAGCGTGCGGCTAAGAGTCTTATGAGTAGTGGTTTTGATAGTACATTCTCTTGCCATTCAATGGTATGAGATTTTGTACGAAAGGCCTGGTAGGGAGCGTCATCTGTACATAATAAATCACCATGAGTCAGTAATGTGGCTGAGCCCATTAAATCAATCACAGCATAATCATTGAGAAAAGTGATGCCGGTGTCTAGGCAAAAGCGCTTTCCCAATAAAAAGTCTCTGTTTCCCGGTTGAAAATAAACCGCAGTGCCTGATTGAGTAAGCTGTTTGAATCGGTTGCGTATTTTAAAATTGGGTGGTGTAGGGTCATCATCGCCTATCCAAGCATCAAAAAGGTCGCCTAGAATATAAAGCGCTGAAGCCTGAGTGGCTCTTTTCTCTAAAAAATCAAGAAATCTGCGGGTGATCTCAGGTTTTTCCAACGAAAGATGTAAGTCTGAAATAAATAAGATTTCTTCGGACAATGTTTGCCTCGATTAGTTAATGAAAGTACAAGACAATACTAGCGATATGACTTAATGCGCTAGGAAATCATTGTCTTGTACCGTTCGTTGATTATTTAATGACTTCGGCTTTTTCAATAACGATGTCTGTTTTAGGTACATCTTGATGTCCACCACGATTTCCAGTGGCTTGTGTTGCCATGGCGTCCACCACATCCATGCCTTCAATGACTTCGGCAAATACTGCATAACCCCAGCCACTAGCATTTTTGCCAGTATGATTTAGGAAAGTGTTGTCTTTATAATTGATGAAAAATTGTGCAGTAGCTGAATTGGGATCGTTGGTTCTAGCCATTGCCAAAGTGCCACGATTATTAATCAAGCCGTTATCTGCTTCATTTTTAATAGGATCATGTACAGATTTTTGTTTGAAGCTGACATCAAAGCCGCCACCTTGAGCCATAAAGCCAGGAATAATTCTGTGGAAAATAGTGCCGTTATAAAAGCCTTCGTTAACATAAGTTAAAAAGTTGGCTGATGAGATTGGTGCTTTATCCGAATTTAACTGAATAATGATTTCTCCTGCACTGGTGGTTAATTTAACTTTGGTTTGTGTATCTGTCATGGTTTTTTCCGTTGCAAAAGAGAGTGTTGATATTAAAAGTAGCATCAGTGAAAGAATGATGTTGCGCATTGGTTTCTCCTTGTAAAGATGCGAATAATAGATTTTAGGTGTTTTTATCTTGAAAGAGAAGTGCCAGCTTGGTAAATTGTACGCATTTGTTATCAAGTAACGTTGCTGTAATCTGTTTATTAATGAAATATGTTAAAAATATATAACACTTTGACCCGAAAAAAAGAAATCTTTAGTCCGCGCGTTGAGGGTAAAGTTGGTTTATATGTTTGCGGGATGACAGTTTACGATTATTGTCATGTTGGACATGCAAGAGTTATGGTGGTGTTTGATACCGTAGCGCGATATTTTCGATATTCGGGTTATGAATTAACCTACGTGCGTAATATTACTGATATTGATGATAAAATCATACGGCGAGCTCATGAGCAAGGAGTTACTTTAACTGAATTGACTGAGCGTTTTATTGACGCAATGCACGAAGACGAGCGCGCGCTTTCGGTATTGCCTCCTGATATAGAGCCTAAAGCAACACAATCTATTCCAGACATTATTGCTATGATTGAAATCCTGTGTGCCAAGGACTTAGCGTATGTAGGTAATAATGGTGATGTGTTTTATGCCGTTACAAAGTTTAAGCATTACGGACAGTTGTCAGGCAAAAATCTAGATGATTTGCAGGCAGGTGAGCGAGTTGATGTTGATCTAGCCAAACGTAATCCTTTAGATTTTGTGTTATGGAAAATGGCTAAAGCAAACGAACCTGCCTGGCCATCCCCTTGGGGTTTAGGTCGTCCAGGTTGGCATATTGAATGTTCAGCGATGTCTACCTGTTGTTTGGGTAATTCTTTCGATATACATGGTGGCGGCATGGATTTGCAGTTCCCACATCATGAAAATGAAATCGCCCAGTCTGAAGGTGCAACCGGGGAGAAATTTGTTAATTTATGGATGCACAATGGCTTTGTTCGCATTAACGAAGAGAAAATGTCAAAATCATTGGGCAACTTTTTTACTGTGCGTGAAGTATTAAAGCAATATCAACCAGAAATTATTCGATTTTTTATCTTATCCAGTCACTATCGTAGTCCTTTAAATTATTCAGATGAGCAATTAAATGATGCTCGACTGGCTTTGACTCGTCTTTATACAGCATTACGCGGGTGCGCTGAAGAAAATGCCGATATCGATATGGATTATAAAGTTCGTTTTGAAGTTGCGATGAACGATGACTTTAATACCCCCGTTGCTTTATCAATATTATTTGATTTGGCGAGAGAATTGAATGCGGCTAAAGAAGCCAAGTTAGAGAAAGTTCAAGATTTGGTAGCAACTTTACGTTTTTTAGGTGGCTTGCTGGGTATAGTGCAAGGTGATGCTGACGACTTTCTAAAAAGTGGTGTGGTTAATGGCGAAGTTGTTAATGTGGAATTGATAGAACAGCAAATACAGGCGCGTTTAGCAGCCAAAATAGCAAAGGATTGGAGTTTAGCGGATAAAATTCGTGACGACTTGAAAGGGCAGGGCGTTATTCTAGAAGATGCGCCGAATGGCTTAAGCACTTGGCGACGTGAATAGCAATTTAAGGCTTGAGGGTCTTGACTTGTTAAAGCATAACTAACTTCATTAAAGACAGTAATAAATCCATGAGTGAAATTAAAGATAAAGCTATTGAAGTCTATCTTGACGACTTGGCTAGTGCATCAGCGACACCCGGTGGCGGTAGTGCGGCAGCATTGATGGGGGCCCAGTCTGCGGCATTAATCAGTATGGTCTGTAACCTTACCATTGGTAAGCCTAAGTACCTTGAAGTCGAAGCTGAAATGCAGGCCTTGTTGTTAAAGTCAGAAGTGTTACGTAAAAGTCTAATGGACATGATTAAGGCTGATGTTGATGTATTTAATCGCTTAATGGCCGCTTATGGCTTAGCGAAAGAAAACGATGCTGATAAAGTAATTCGCTCTCAAGCGATACAAGAAGTCTTGAAAGAAGCCACTGAAGTACCTTTAGACTGTGCACGAGCTTGTGCCGAAGCCATCGAATTGAGTCGTTGTGCCGCCAATAAAGGTAATTTTGCTGTTATTAGTGATGCGGGCGCTGCGACCATGTCGGCCTATGGTGGCTTAAAAAGTGCCGCGCTTAATGTCTATATTAATACGGGCAGCCTTAAGGATAGAGCTTTTGCTGAAGCTAAGTTGGCTGAACTAAAGGTTATTATGGCTAATGTAGAAGAGCAGGTTGCAGATACCTATATGCTAGTTAAGACTAAATTGTAGTTAAGAAAATAAATAGTTAAAAAATTAATTGACGATGAATTGATCAGTCGTCATAATAGACAGCTCTTTAGGGGTGTCGAAAGATAATTCATGAGGAGTAGCAATATTTACGGGGTGTAGCGCAGTTTGGTAGCGCGCCTGCTTTGGGAGCAGGATGTCGGGGGTTCGAATCCCTCCACCCCGACCAGTTTAGCGCTTGTAGCTCAACCGGATAGAGCACCGGCCTTCTAAGCCGGGGGTCGCAGGTTCGAGTCCTGCCAAGCGCACCATTACAAGAATAAGCCATATTATGGTGAGCGTAGCTCAGTTGGTAGAGTCCCGGATTGTGATTCCGGTTGTCGCGGGTTCGAGCCCCGTCGTTCACCCCACGTATATCAAAGTCTTAGATTTCATCTAAGTTAGTTGACCAAATCTAAAGTTTCTCCTTGTCCTTATTCTGTCCTTTTACAGGTGAATTATGGCATCATTTCGTAAACGTTCTGGCAGTTGCCAAGCACGTATTCAACGCAAAAATCATTCAGATATAACTAATCTTTTGGCGCTAAAATTGCCGAGCAGGATTTGGCTAAGCAAGTCAAATTTCAAATTAATCTTGGTATTTATGATCTTGGACTCCAGCTAGAAGATATGACACCAGGCGAATTAGTTCATTGTTATATCGAAAATATTACACCCTATAAAAAAGGCTATGAAAATGAAATATATCGTATCTTTAGTGATCAAGTTTTTTTAAGACACAGAGATAGGTTCTTTGATAGCTATATTGGATTCATGGCTATTGGACGAGACATGTCTCAATGTAGTCAGTGATGCAAATAAAGCCTCAGATTTTGTTAGAGATCTGATAGATAATCACTATGAAATTCTCTGTGATGAATCTGCCAGTGAAATATTTCAGGAGAAGTTGGCCGATAAGGTGTTTAGCCAATATCCGTGACGTACATAGTCAATTTGTCACCAGCGTAGTGGAAAAATGATCTTTACAAAAGAGTCGTCTGGACAGTTTTTGGGCTGTATCAATTACCGTAAATCTGCTGTTGATTCTTGTTCCCATACCGAAAAACTGATTAATTTAAAGACAGTCAAAGCTTGATTTTTCTCAGGGCTGATCGTTTAAAGTAGAAAAAAAATACCAAGGCCTAACCATGTCATAATCAGTAGTAGCCAAGGAAGCCAGTGTTGTCGATAAATTATATTAACGGGTATGTCTAAATCATCTGACTCCAACAATGGCTGCTTTTGACCTGAAAGTTTCTTAAGCTTTCTATTTAGCTCTCTGGCTTTTTCTTTTTGCTGTTTTTTATAAAGATCTATACCTTTCTGTATGCCTTGAGCAATCAACTTAGTTTGCTCTTTGCTTTGAGCAGGGCGCTGCGTTCCTCTAGCCATTTTCAATGCATCTTCTTGAGTTTGAACGGATGGCTTTTGGTAGCTGTTTTTAGTCATGACGGTATTTTGATAATGAAAGCGTTACGAATTATACGGCACACAGTCAGTAATGTGGTATCAGATTCAGTTATGGTTTTGATTGATAGTCAGGGTAGCGGTGGTTATAGAGCCAATGAAAACTTTCCTGATTTACCTAGATAATAGCAAAGCTGTTAAACTGTGCGCTTTTTAACCCGTAATAGTTTAAGCAATTGCTTCAATATTGATGTAATTCCCGTCATTATTTAACATTGTTAGTAGCTATCAGACCACCTCAGTTAACTATGAATTTTGATGTCATTTGTTTCGATTGCGACAGTACCTTAAGTAAAATTGAAGGTATCGATGAACTTGCTAAGTATGTTGGCTTAGGGCAAGAAATGTCACAGCTAACTGATGCAGCCATGAACGGAGACGTCGCATTAGAAGCGGTCTACGAAAAGCGTTTGTCGCTCATACAACCTAATATTAATAGTATTAATGATTTGGCTGAACTTTATATAGCCGAAATAGTTGAGGGAGTTAAAGAGGTTTTTGCTATTTTATTAGCTCAAAATAAAACGGTGCATATTATCAGTGGTGGTTTACGCCAAGCGATTTTGCCACTGGCGCATTATCTAGGCTTACCAGAAAGCCATGTACATGCTGTTGATATTTTTTTTAATGAAGACGGCAGTTATCGTGCATTTGATCTAAACTCGCCATTGACCAGAACAGGCGGAAAAGCGACGGTAGTGGCCATGCTAAAAGAACAAGGTTCTTTGGTTATGATAGGTGATGGAAAAACCGATTTAGAAGCTCAACAAGCCGGGGCTTTCGTGCTTGGTTTTGGTGGGGTCGTTGACAGAGCTATTGTTCGTGAACGGGCTGATGTTTATACCAATGAACCCTCACTACTGAGTGTTTTAGAACATATTTTGTAAGATTCATTAATACCATAGACCTACCTTTTAAAGAGAGCAAGCATGGCCGGACATAGTAAATGGGCTAATATTAAGCATCGCAAAGCGGGACAAGATGCTAAACGTGGTAAAGTTTTTACTAAAATACTGCGTGAAATTACCGTTGCAGTAAAAACTAGTGGTCCAGACGCAGGCAGTAATCCTGCTTTGCGCACCGCTGTTGATAAAGCTTTGGCGGCTAATATGCGCCGAGACACCATCGATACCGCGATTAAAAAAGCCTCTGGAGCTTTGGAAGGCGTTAATTACGAAAACATCCGTTACGAAGGCTATGGCCCGGGCGGAACGGCGGTTATCGTCGATTGTTTGACTGATAATCGTAATCGTACTGTTAGTGAAGTCCGTCATGCTTTTAGTAAAGCCGGCGGTAACTTGGGTACAGATGGTTCTGTCGCTTATTTGTTTAGTAAAGTCGGTATTCTTAGTTATGCACCGTCGGTAGACGAAGACGCACTGATGGACGCGGCTTTAGAAGCGGGAGCAGACGATGTTATTAATTATGATGACGCTGCAGTCGATGTGATGACTACGCCAGAAAATTACCTAACCGTAAAAGATGCTCTGATTGCCGCAGGTTTTGAACCTGATAATGCTGAAGTCACTATGCAAGCAGGTGTCATGGCTGAATTGAATGCCGATGATGCTGAGAAAATGCTACGCTTGATAGACCGCTTAGAAGATCTGGATGATGTACAAGACGTTTATTCCAATGCGGATATTAGTGACGAGATTATGACGAGTTTGGGGTGATAGTACTGTAGGTTGGGCTGCGTGCTTTTCGCAACCCAACAATTGACTTATTCAGAAGTCTGCCAATACCCTGATTTACCACCGTCTTTTTGCAACAAGCGTACAGAATCAATAACCATGCCTCTATCGATACCTTTACACATATCGTATATGGTTAATAAGGTGATTTGAGTCGCGCAAAGTGATTCGATTTCTATGCCGGTCTGACCGATGGTTTTTACCGTCGTTTCACAGCGTATGCGATTATGTTCAGGTTCAGCGCTTAAGTTGATTTCAATATGGGTAATGGGAAGCGGATGACAGAGCGGGATTAAATCAGCAGTTTTCTTAGCGGCCATAATGCCAGCAATTCTAGCAACCGCAAGCACGTCGCCTTTTTTGTGTTCTCCCGCACTAATCATCTGTAACGTTTCTGGAAGCATTTTTATATAGCCTTCAGTGATAGCGATCCGCTGAGTAATGGCTTTAGTACCAACATCGACCATGTGCGCTTCGCCAGATGAGTTAAAATGCGTGGTATAAGTCATGAATAAGTTAGTGTCTGGTGACCAAAGTGCATTATTATCTCTTTTTTTCTTGTTATGTGAATCATTATGTCTATTAAAGTCTATTATTTTGCCAGTTTAAAAGAGCATGTAGGTAGCTCAGAGCATGAACTGGACTTTACTCAGTCATTAACCGTTAATGAAGTTTGGCTGCAGGCTAATGCAACACTGGTCTTGCCCAAAAATACTTTAGCAGCCATTAATATGGACTATGTGGATTGGGATAGCTTGGTTTCTGATGGTGATGTTGTTGCTTTTTTTCCGCCTGTGACGGGCGGCTAAAGATGGCCATTAAAATTATCGATCACGCTTTTGATCCCTATTACGAAATTCAACGTTACCAGAATACACAACTTGATCATCTGGGTGCCATTGGCGCGACGAGTCTTTTTATAGGTACCATGCGTGACTTTAATCAGGGTAGTCAAGTTACAGGCATGAGCTTAGAACATTATCCCGGTATGACAGAAAAGCAATTAGAGTTGTGTATCGAAAAAGCAAAGGGCTTATGGCCAATTTTGGATAGTTTAATTATTCATCGTGTGGGTACGATTACGCCTAATGAGGTCATTGTTTTAATTGCGGTCTGGTCTTCTCATCGAGGGGATGCCTTTGATGCGACTCGTTATATTATGGAAGCCTTAAAGTCGACAGTACCGTTCTGGAAAAAAGAGTGTTTAGAAACCGATGCTGAGCGCTGGGTGACTAGTAATACCTCAGGTTAACAATAGCCATATTTGAAATCATGAGATTCAATATCGAACATTTTCTAAAAGAGGAGCTTTGGTTGCTGCAAGAGCAATCAATGCCTCGATTAAGTTCAATGACCATTAAAGCGTTAAAGATTGCCTTGTTATCAGTGCAATCTTTTTATCGTGATTTATGTCCGCTCAGGGCCTCAGCCTTAACCTTGTATAGTTTATTGTCTATAGTGCCGGTTATTGCTTTGCTCTTTGGTATTGCTAAAGGTTTTGGTTTTGAAAAAATACTGGAACAGCGATTAATGGAGCAAGTTCCTAATCAAGAAACCACCGTATTGCAGCTGATTAGTTTCGCGCAGAATATGCTAGACAGTACTAAAGGTGGCGTTGTTGCAGGAATAGGGACGGTGGTGCTGTTTTGGACGGTGATTAATGTCATCAGCAATATTGAAGAATCTTTTAATCACATTTGGAAAATAACACAGGGTCGCAGTGTCAGTCGTAAGTTTAGTGATTATTTGTCCTTGATGTTATTAGCGCCTATCGTCTTAGTGCTTTCTGGCAGTATTAGCTTATTTTTACAAACTAAAATCACTTGGTTAATGACAGTTATTCAATTATCTGACTCAGGCAGTTGGCTGGTGATTAAAGGCTTGGGCTTATTACCGTTGATGCTGATGATCGGCTTATTTGGTTTTATTTTTATATTTATGCCCAATCATAATGTTAATATTAAGGCGGGTATGATTGCGGGCGTGGTCACTGGCGTTTTATCTTATCTATTGCAATGGGTTTATTTAAGCTTACAGTTGGGCGCGTCTAGTTATAATGCTATTTATGGTAGTTTTGCGGCCTTGCCTTTATTAGTCGTCTGGTTACAAGCAGCCTGGATGGTGGTTTTGTTCGGTTGCGAAGTAGCCTTCTTTCTACAAAATTACGAAATATACAAAAATAATAATCGCTATGTGGATTTGAGTTTTGCTTTACAAAAAGTGATTGCCTTACAAATAACCCATCTGATTATTAACAATTTTGTACTGATGAATAAACCCTTATCAGCGACTGAAATTGCTGCGAAGTTACTCATTCCAATTGCCATTGTGCAGGTTTTATTAGCAAAGTTAATCGCCAGTCATATAGTCGTTGAATTTAAGGCCGAAGAGCAGGGTGGTGATGAACTTTATCAACCGGCTGTGGATATTAATAAACTGACTATTGCTTACGTGATTACCGCATTAGAACAAAGTGGTCAGCATCATTTAGCCGATATTAAACAAGAGCAGTTATTTATGACGGCCGTTAATGAGTTTAGAGAGTTAATGGAAAGATCCAAGCACAATAGCTTATTGAAAGAGCTTTAGCTGATTAGTTGGTTATTGGATTGCAAGCTTAAATAACAAGGTTATTAAAACAAGGAAGAGCATTATAAAACTTGGAGTGCTGAGCTTCAGCTATTGCCTGTAAAACAGCTAAAGCAGTTTTACTCCAAATACACAAAGATGAATCTTAATGAAAAATATATTTGCCCTAGCTGAAGCTTGTTTGCATGATCCCGATATTGAGCAAAAATTAATGCTCACTCATCAAGCTCAAAAGTTATTAACTCAGGGTGAGTTAAGCTTAGCTTCTGAACAACCGCCTTTAGCTATTTCTTCGGTGCAATTCCCCGGTACGCCGATATTATTGTCCACGCGCGAAATGCCTAAACGAAAACTAGGCAGCCCTGACGGTATAAAAGCCTTTTTTCATGCCATTGCACATGTCGAATTTATGGCCATTTATTTGGCTTGGGATATGCTTTATCGTTTTCGTGGCATGCCCGATCAGTTTTATCACGATTGGCTGCGCGTTGCCGATGAAGAGGCGCAACACTTCGAATTAATTCGTACGCATTTAAAAGTCATGAATTTAGCTTATGGTGATTTACCGGCCCATAATGGTTTATGGGATCATGCGACAGATACCGCAGATGATTTATTAGCACGATTAGCCATGATTCCACGCTGTATGGAAGC
>QVQF01000154.1 GCA_003584895.1 Methylococcales bacterium | reverse complement strand
ATTTCCGCGCGGGCGATAGGACTTAATAAACTATTAGTTAAGCTATTAACTTTAGATAAATTATTAAGGTTTTCTCCATGTTGTTGTTGACCATCAACCCCCCAGATTAAACTCAAGGATTTATTACTTTGCTTATTCAAAGCTATTTTATGGGTGTTTTTCCAATGTGCTAACAGTAATTGAGTGGTTAAATTCATTGAGCAACAATGGGGTAAAGTACCTATTCTTCCAATCTGTTGATCTTGGGTAAAACCAACTTGCAGGGCACTATCCCAGTGCTCGGAGAGATGATAAAAAGCCTGACTCTGAGCCACCCAGGTTTGTTCCTTTACTAAACCATTAGGATCAGCTTTCCAGCCTCTTGTACCATTCGATAGTAATCCAGGGCCATCAGAACCGTCTCTGCTATTCACATAATATAAGCTACTTTCTACACTCAGCGCTTTGAAGTGCTTATCCCAGCGCAATAAGCCGGTACTCAATTGAGAGTTTTTAGTTTCGTTATTACCGCCATTACTGGGACTAGCTTGGCTGATACCCTCAAAGATATTGCTTTGCCCACCGGCAAAGCTCCAATTCCCTAACTTATTTTGCAGACCCAGACCTACGTTGTTACGCACCGTACCAAAACTTCCGCCTTCAGTATGCAAAAAAGCTTGTCCATCATTTAATTTTCGACTCGAAAGATTAATAGCACCACCTAAGGTTCGACTACTGCTTTGAGCTTCATCATGGCCACGGTCAACAGACACGCGATTAAGTAAGTCCAAGGGGTAATGGCTTAAAGGGAAAAAGGCGGTAAAGTTACCAAACAAAGGGATACCATCTAAATTGACCAGGCCTAAGCCACCACCTGCCCCTCTTAAAATGATATTGGATGCTGAGTTACCGTTAGATTGTGAAATGCCTGTGCTGGGAAGGCCTCGTAATACGCCATTTAAATCAGCTCTGTTTACAGCATCTAAAGATGCACGATTAAATTCAGTACTTGAATGGGCTGGGTTATTGATGTTGTCATTAACATCGTTGCTTACAATTATGTCCGGTAAAGCAAGCACTTCAGTATCACTGGCCTGCGCGGCAGTTAATACACTGACACTGCAGAATATGAGTAGACACTTTATATAAAATTGATTGGGTTTAATTTTCATTAACGGGCGTCTTTATCCATCATTTTCGGCAATGAAAACTGTTTTTGTAGTAGGGAGTTAAAATTTGGACTTTTAGTAATTAGCACATTACACCTGTCCTCTTAAACCCAGAACCTGATCTATCGTTTGTATAAGCACAGTTTTATCAACAGGCTTTGAAAGGTAGTGACTAAAGCCAGCTACTCGCCCACGCTCTATATCCTCTACCATTGAATTCGCAGAGAGGGCAATTACTGGTATAGTCTTGAGCACATCATTGGCCTTTATTGCTTTCAGTACCTGATAGCCATCCATTTCTGGCATATTAATATCAAGTAAAATAACATCAGGACATTGTAACAAGGCTTGTGCAATAGCTAGCGTTGAATCTTGAAGGGTGGCTAACTTAAGATGTGAAAAAGCACGGAACATATTTGCAGTCAATTTCAAATTTGAAGCATTATCATCAACGTATAACACTTGATATTGGCATGACGATTCAGGCATTTTGTAAGTGTTCTTCTCAGTACTAGGCAATCGAATAGCTGACGTTATCGGCTCATCAACATCGGTCAATAGTGGCATAGTAATCCAGAAGTGACTACCTACGCCCTGCTCACTTTTTACACCTATGGTACCGTCCATTAAATTTACTAGTTTTTGGACAATACTCAGGCCTAAACCCGTTCCTTCAATATCTTCAGTGGTCGTCAAGCGCACATAGGGATCGAATACTTTTGCTAGTCGTTCAGGGTCCATGCCTATGCCAGAATCAATAACATGGATCGTGTAAGTTTTAGTGTCATTCAGTTCGACACTAATATCTACAGTACCTTGGTTGACGTTATATTTTATAGCATTGGCAATTAAATTCAGTAGTAATTGAATAAGTTGAGTGCGATCACAAAGGGTAAAAATATCCTGCTTATGCTGGTAGCGTAACTTTATCGCCTTTTTCTGAGCCAATGGACGTGTTAAAACCAAGCAGTCATCAATGATAGTAGAAATGTTTTCGGGACGCAGCGTTAAACCTATATGACCTGATTCAATTTTAGACAGATCCAACATTTGATTAATAAGCTGCAGTAGATGAGTCCCCCCTTTTAAAATTTCCTGCACAAAATCTAATTGCTCTGTCGTTATTGAATTATCCATCTGTAGTAACTCAGAATAACCCAGAATGGCATTCAACGGTGAACGCAGTTCATGACTCATGTGGGAGACAAAAACTGACTTGGCTAGATTAGCCTGGTCGGCCATTTTTTTGGCTAACTCCAGTTCCTTAGCTAATTTAACTCGCTCAGTAACATCTCGCTGTATAAATAAAATGTGAGTCGGTTTATTGTCGATATCGTATATCAGACTAGAATTAACTTCGCAGCTAAAATGACTACAATCTTTTCTGACCATGTCATACACAACAGCACCTAAACTATTGCCTTTTAATAACTGGGCTATCATGTTTGTCACTGTTTCATGGGAACTGATATCGATTACATCAAAGATAGACTTTCCCAGCAACTCTTCCTTGATATAACCCCACATGAACATGGTTTTATCAGAAACGAAAGTAATCATGCCTTCAAGGTCGGATATACCTATACCGTCTGGCGACAATTCCAAAATGGTTCTTAATTTTTCTGCTTGGGTTTTTAGGGCTATTTGTTGAGTAACAGAGGCGCTATGCGCTTCAGTTGCAGCCGCTAATTTTAATCTACTATTTTTCAAGTAAACAGCACTGGTTTCATTCTCTTGATGGAGAAGTCGAAAGCGATCAGTTAGATAAAAGGTAAACACTAACAACCCAAAACATGAGCCCAATTGCAAGCCGTTTAGGCTATAAAAATTAGTCTCAATGAGCCCCGCTGCGTGTAACTCACGAATTAGTATGCCAATGATGAGTAAAGAAAAACCTACACTTAAAAAATAGGCATTAGTTTGTTTTTTTAGGCAAGCGATCACCAAAATGATTATGACAAAAACTGTAGTAAGAGTAATTAGGATATTAGCAAATATGGCCAATTTAATGCTATATGACACTAACATAGGCATTATAAGATTCAGAGCTATTAACCCTTTAGCTATCAAACTAAGTCTAGGCATCAGTTGTTTTAGCTTCAGTACTCGATATATAAACAATAATTGAGACGCAAAAAAGAATGAAGCAAAAATTAATAATCCTCTTTCTGTTAACCAAGGAGTGTGCGGCCAAACATAGGTAGCGCCAAAGCCTCGACTCACTATAAAGGAAAGAGCCATAAAAAAAATCATGCTCAAATAGCAATAATAATCAATGTCCTTTGTCGCGATTGCTAACCCTAAAGTAAACAAGAAAATGCTTATCATAATACCAAAAAAGAACGTCTGAAAACCATACCTACCTAACTCTTGCTTTTGAAAGGCACTGGGCTCCCATAAATTCGCTTCTATGAACATAGCGTTAGGAGTGGCGCACCTTATGTAAATAACGTTTTGACTGTGTGCAGAAATTTGCACGGGAAAAGCAAAAATAGTACTTTCATAGGCCCTATTTTCGTAAGGCAAGGCATAGCCGGTATGAATGGTTTGATGATTTTTATGGTCAATCTGCCAATAAAAATCTATGTTTTTCATTAAAGTGTAATTAAGTTCAATGACTTTTTCTATAGGCAGGTCACTGCTATTATCTATGATTAAACGTAACCAATAAGCTGACGATGTAAATCTTAAGTTGATCGATTTAGTCGATGATAGATTGGTTTTAAAGGAGGAACTCAGAGATTCTTGCTCTATATCCGCGAGTGTTAGTTGTTGGCTGGCATCCTCTAAAATACCTATATAGGGTGTCAGTGAAATCGATGGCTTTGCACTACTGTTAACATCTAAATATTCATCAGATACGGCAACTGAGAAGTTTGTTATCAGCATTAAAAAAATTAGACACGTTATGAAGTTCTTTAATTTAACTTCAAATAGATACCTATTTTTATAGCTTAGGCCCTTTGCTTTCAAAGCTAAAAACGATCTAAACTAATTAGTGCAGATAAAGATTTAATCTTTAACTTACGCATTACTGCTACTTTATATTGCTTAGCCGTAGGAAGAGAGACCCTTAAGGTTTCAAGTATTTCGGTATTGTTATAGCCTAAAATCATGAGATCGTAGACCTCTCTTTCGCGCGGTGTCAGAACCATTAATCGAGTCTCTAAGGCGCTTTTATTGATTGCCGATTGAATAGTTTGCATAGCCGATTCAAAAGCAGTTTCAACTGCCGCTTTTAATTGCTGCAGGTTAACCGGTTTAAGTAAAAAATCCACTGCACCTTGCTTTAAGGCGGTAATTGATTGGGGGACGCTAGATTCTCCACTGAGAAAGATAATAGGCATAGTTCGCTCTAAACGAGCCATTTCAGCTTGTACTTCAATACCCGTCATTTCGGGCATATTCATATCAGTGATAAGAATTGAGGGACTTACTTCAGGTATAGCCTTTAGAAAATCAATAGCATTACTATATAAAAAGGTTATATAACCCATTTGAGTAAGCATAATATTTAAAAGCTTAGTCATAGCCATATCGTCATCTAATATAAAAATATACTGTGCAGAAAATGAGCCAGTATCGACTGAAGTAAGCATTTTAAATAACCAAGCATTATCGTACGGTTTATATTTTGTTATATCCTACCTTATAATGCAATCATACGTTCGAAGGATATGTATTTCATATTCATACTATACATAAGTACGCATCATTTTTAAACCCAAGCCATAGCACTTTCTTGATAACCGCTTTGTGACTATACTATTAATCCGCTATCCCCGAATTATTAGATTATGGCCGCTACAAAAGTTTTTTTAAATGTCCCTTTTACTCAAAAAGATGAAGCGAAGGCGCTAGGAGCAAGATGGGATGCCACACAAAAGAAATGGTATGTTTTAGATGATAAAGACCTAAGCCCGTTTAGCCAATGGCAATCACAGACTGTACTTGGATCTAACCATAAAAAAATGGTAGAGACACCTGCGACTGTATCAACTAAGAGCAGCAAAGCTGGCACTGTGACTATTGCGCAGCATAAAGAATTTGTAGCTTATAACGGTGAGTTGCCACCGTGGCATTAAGTATTTTAAATGGATTGGCGAACACATAAGCTATGTAACTTCTTCTAGAGACCTCATAACCACAGATGTTTTATTTTTACGGGTGAGAATAATACACGGATGATAAACACAGAAATTAGGGTGGGCAAACGAAGTAAGCCCCCCTTATTGCGTTTAATGATGATTTCTTAATTTAATAATGAATAAACTTCTTCGCAACTAATGATGTTTTTATCGCTGTGGATAATATAGTCAGCTAGTTTTGTTATAGCCTTCCAATTTTTACTATCACTAATAAAATCCCCTGCTGCTATGAACAATTCATCTAATTTTTCTTCTTGCCGCTGTTTGTCTTTAGAATAACTTTCTAAGTATTCCCAAGCCAGAGCTAGATCTGAGTCACCGCCATAATTTTTCAATGCTTTTAAATCGATTAACTGATAATTAAAGTGCTCATTATCATTAAGATAAGATTGCTTAGCTTCGGCTAAGGGACCAATGAGTAAGTTAATAATATCGGTTTCAAAAGCCACTTGATATTCTCTTACTAATGGCGCGACACTTTCATCAATACTTATTAATTTATCCGTTAAGACATCAACATTAAAAATAAGTGATTGTATTAAACGCCCACCTTCAACTCTTGCCACACTATCATCAGAATCAACCAATAAGTTATTACACTCCTCATCATGCTGACTTAAGTCTTTAATGACAATTTGAAAAAAAACCGGCTGCTGCTGCCTTGCTTTGTTATTTACACAAATAGCAATGGCGTGACCTGCTTCATGAAAGGCAATGCTATGTGTAAAGTTTTGTAATCTATTGCGAATAGATCTATGGCTAATATTATTACGTTTCATTTTGTATAGAATAGCGAATGAGATAGGGAATTTTTACGCTGTAATTAAGTACAACTAAAGTATTTATGAACATTAAGTGATTGATATAACTCAAGAGTCATGTAGATCGGGTTAGTACAGCTCAAATCAGAAAACAGATGCACTATTAGTTAATGTCATAAAGCAGAAACTAAATATCTAACATCAATAAAAAGCCGCTTAAGGGCCATTGTCTAAGACATCAAATAACTTGGTTTCTGAGAGTGCATTCTATATACAAACCCTAAAGACGCACAATACGTAGAAATACGTATTTGGAACTGTTTTTTAAGAAAAAACAGTTTAGTCGTGTTGATGCACTATTAATCGATGGCCTCTATAACCATAAAAGGCGATATAGGCATAACAAAGTACGGGGATGACAAAGGCGCTTTGTATGCCAACGCTATCAGCAAAGACACCTTGTATTAGAGGAAGAATGGCGCCACCTACAATGGCAGTACACAAAATACCTGAACCTTGCCTGGCATGCTTTCCTAGGCCATTTATAGCTAATGAAAAAATGGTAGGGAACATAATGGAGTTACACAAACCAACGGCAAGCACAGCCCACATAACTAAGTGCCCCGCACCCATAACGGCCGTCATTACTAAAATAACAGCGACCAAGGCATTAAAGGTCAGTAACTTATTCGCCGCCACTTTTTGCATTAGCGCGGCACCCAAAAATCGGCCAACCATAGCGCCTCCCCAATAAAACGTAGCATATTTTCCTGCCTCTACTAGGGATAAGCCTGCAATCTTAGGTTCTGTTAGAAAGTTAATTAAAAAACTACCTATGCAGACTTCTGCACCTACATACATAAAGATGCCCACTGCTCCTAAGACCAAATGTTGATAAGCCCAAGCACTAGCTTTAGTTTCAAGTGGGGTAGGCGTTGTCGTATCGAACTCAACATCTACCGCCTGAATAATAGGCAACTTAATGAGCGCAAAAACAACCGCCATCATAAGTAACATTGCTGCGAGGCCTAGATAAGGGATTTGTACAGCTGCCGACTGTATAGCTTGATAAGCCGTTAATTCAACGCTATTAAGCTTAGCTATGTCTTCAGCACTTTTAACGGCGCTTGCCAAGACGATGAGCGCCCCAAAATAAGGTGCGATAGTGGTGCCTAAGGAATTAAAGGCCTGAGTGATCGTTAATCGACTTGAAGCCGTCTCAGGCTTTCCTAATAAAGTCACATAAGGATTCGCAGCTACTTGTAATAAGGTAATGCCAGAAGCTAAAACAAATAAAGCCACTAGAAACAGAGCATAACAATGTTGACTGGCTGCGGGATAAAATAATAAACAACCTACACTGGCTATGCTTAAACCCATAACTATGCCGGTTTTGTAGCTAATTTTTTTAAGTAAATAACCACTAGGAATAGAGACGACAAAATAGGCGGTAAAAAAACAAAACTGCACTAGCATGGCTTGGGTATAGCTGAGTGTAAACACGGCCTTTAAATGCGGTATTAAAATATCATTTAAACAGGTGATAAAACCCCAGATAAAAAACAAAGTCGTTAATGAAGTTAATGAACCCGCATACGAGGTTTGTTGGGTATCAGTATCTTTAATCATTAGAGAGTAGCCTTAAGGTTTATTAAATATCAAGCTGGCCATTTTTATCACCCTACCAGTGTCCTCGGAGTAAAACAGCTTCAGCTGTTTTAAAAGCAATAGCTGAAGCTATTGCACTCCAGACAAATGGTGACTTTAAGGTTTATTAAGCGTAAAGCTTACCGTTTCTTTACCGACCATAATCTTAAATTCGCCAGGCTCTATGACTCGCTTAAGATCAACACCAATAAAAGACAAATCTTCAGGCCTTAAGGTAAAGTTTAGCGTTTGTGTTTGTCCAGATGCCAACTCTACCTTCTTAAATGCTTTTAACTGTCGACTAGGCCTAGTGACGCTAGCTGCTACATCATTAAGATAAACCAATATCGTTTCTTTACCCGTTATTAAGCCTGTGTTTTTAACAGCGACGCTAACTTCTATAGTGTCACCCATGTTAACCGTATTGTTAGCCAATTTTAGATTACTGGTTTCAAAAGAGGTATAACTTAAGCCATGACCAAAGGTGTACAAAGGATTGTAGGCATTGCTTTCATAGCTCTCAATCGGCTTATGATCATATAAAACGATATCGTTAGTCTCTCTGGGATAAGAAATAGGTAGCTTGCCATTCGGGTTATAGTCGCCATACAGAATATCAGTAATAGCCTCCCCGCCTTCCATACCGGGTAGAAAGCCTAAAATAACCGCAGAGGCTAATTCAGCTTGCTCGGTAATAATACGCGGACGGCCGCCAGTCATAATTAAAATAACCGGCTTACCCGTCGCTAGCATGGCATTAGCTAATTTGACTTGCGTGACATCAAGAATTAATGAACCTATATTACCAACCGTTTCTGTATAAGGTTTTTCTCCTAAACACAGCACTATCACATCGACATTTTTAGTCGCATCCAATGCAGCTTGTTTATCAAGTACGCTATGTTCTAAGTAAGTAACCTGTCCTGTCGCTTTCTTTTGTATAGCCTTTAAAATCGTTAACTTATCTTTAGGATATAAACTTTCATCATCACCTTGCCAAGTCAGCGTCCAACCGCCGTTCATCACACTCAATAAATTAGCATTAGGGCCTGCTACTAAAACATTGGCATTCTTTTTTAACGGCAAACTATGGTGTTCATTTTTAGCCAGTACAATCGATTCTCTGGCCGCTAGTCGATTAATACCGTTGGCTTGCGCGGTGGCAAAATGATCGACTTCGGACAATAAGGGTGTCTGTGGATTAAATAAGCCGGCACGGTACTTAACGGCCAGTATTCTAGTCACAGCCTCATCAATTCTGGCTAAGGGTACTTCTCCCGTATTAACTAATTCTAGTAATAAATGATAGAAAGAATAATCAAAAGGCACCATGCTCATATCGATGCCAGCCATGACCGCAATTTTAACGGCTTCTTTTTCATTGGCCGCTAACTTATCACGCGTATAAAGGCGTTTAATATCTTCCCAATCAGAAACCGTGAAACCTTTAAAGCCCAGTTCATCGCGTAAGATAGTGGTTAAATACTGATAATTAGCATGTCCTGGAATACCATCAACTTCTGCTGAGTTAACCATAATAGTCGGTGATCCGGCTTTTATAGCCGCTTCAAACGGAGGCAGGAAATATTCACGCAGCATTCTTTCACTTATCCAAGCGGGCGTTCTATCTTTACCGTTAATAGGAAAACTATAGCCTACATAATGCTTCAAGCAGGTTAAGCCTTTTGTGGGCGCTGAGAAATCATCGCCTTGATGACCTTTGATATAAGAAGTCCCCATGACGCTGGTTAAGTGCACATCTTCGCCATAGGTTTCCCATAAACGTGGCCATAAAGGTTGCCTACCTAAATCCATTACCGGAGAAAAATTCCACTGCAAGCCAGCTACGCGTAATTCTCTTGCGGTAATTTCACCTTCTTTAAAACTTAAATCAGTATTAAAGGTTGCCGCCATATTAAGGGCTTGTGGAAACAGCACTGAGTTTTTTATATACGTGGCGCCATGAATGGCATCTATGCCATAAATCACTGGGATTTTTAATCGTGACTGGGCTGCCACCGCTTGTATAGCCTGTAGAAGTTTACGCCAAACGGCAACTGGTTGAGCTTGGTTATGGGGCGTTTGCGGCGCATTAAGTATAGAACCGACATGATATTTTAAAACGGCATCTTCTAACTTACTTTGATCAACTGGATTTTCACTATTGTGCTCTGCCGCTATCACCGAAAAATCAATTTGCGTCATTTGCCCTATTTTTTCTTCTAGGGTCATTTCAGACAACAGTTGCTCAACCTTAATATCTATTTCGTTGTTTGATTGCATGGTATTCACAGCACACCCCAATAGAAAAAATAATGGCCCAATAAAAATAAGGAATTTTCTTTGCAAGGTAAAGACTCTTGAAGTATCGAAAAAAAACGTATGAAAGTCATTGCTAGCTTATAAAAACTAGCTTTACATAACTAAAAATGAAGCGAGGTAAAGAATACTGGTAGTGATCAATACCCACTTTAGCTTGCTAATAAAGGGTAGTTTTTGCCAATAATAACTAATATCTTGACGTAATAATAACCATTGATTCTTATAGTCCGCATATTTAATAGGAATAGCCGTTAATATTCGAAACAAATATCTCAATAAAACACGCACTAAACGATAAAGCGGATAAGCCAAAACACTAACGATTACATAATAAACAATGATTTGAGTATCGTGTAGACCAGTATGGAATAAATGTTCAATCACATTATCAAGCATGGTCTCAACCGACTCAAAAGTCACATCAGCGACCTCAAAGATGAGCTCAAAAATCAGATGAAACAATTCAGTTGATAACTCTATAACCATATCAGGAATAGTGACCATAACAACTATCCCTAAGAGCACTAGGCCATAAATAATCTTTTGATATGTCGTTAAAATCATCGGAAACCTGTCAGTCATTACTTATGGAATACTATAATTATGAGTTTATCACTTTAAACCTTGAGTCCAAACCTTAGCATTTCTAAACATTCGCATCCACGCACCATATTCTTTCCAATCTTCTGGATACCAAGAGTTTTGTATCGCTCTAAAGCAGCGTTCAGGATGCGGCATCATAATGGTAAAGCGCCCATCACTATTTGTTAAACCAGTAATACCTAATGCAGAACCGTTGGGATTAGCAGGGAAATCAGTTGTTTTAACACCATAATTATCTACATAACTTAAAGCGATAGCATTAGCATCAATAGCGACTTGAGGAGACACAGAAAACTCGGCGCGTCCTTCACCATGTGCTATAGCGACCGGCATACGTGAACCTTCCATGCCTTTGAACAGAATAGAGGCTGATTTTTGCACTTCAACCATAGCGACTCTAGCTTCAAATTGTTCTGAGGTATTGCGCATAAATTTCGGCCAATGTTCAGCGCCAGGAATAATATCTTTTAAGCCCGCCATCATCTGGCAACCATTACAAACACCTAAACCAAAAGTATCAGTACGTTGAAAGAATGCCGAAAACTCATCTCTAGCGCGTGGATTAAATAAAATAGATTTAGCCCAGCCACCACCTGCACCTAAAACATCACCATAAGAAAAACCACCACAGGCGACTAAGCCAGTAAAATCAGCAAGGCTAACTCGCCCATGAATAATATCGCTCATGTGTACATCAATACTGGTAAAGCCAGCACGATCAAATGCAGCAGCCATTTCCACATGGCCATTAACACCCTGCTCTCTTAGAATAGCTACTTTAGGCCTGTCTGATGTTATAGGGAATGCTGTGACATCTTCATTAATATCGAAACTTAAAACAGCATGTAAGCCTGGATCATTGTCATCAGCGATACGCTCAAATTGCTGACGAGCGCAATCGGGGTTATCACGTAAAGCCTGCATTCTATAACTGACTTCTGACCAATAACCTTGCAAGGTTGCTCGACTAGCCGTATAGATGAGATCATTTTTAAAGCTGACAGTTAAGTGTGGTTGTTGAGTAACTTCTCCAACGATAGAAATACAGTCTTTTAAACCTAGCTCGGTTAATACTGCAAGAACAGCATCATGGTCACTAGCACGAATTTGTAATAACGCACCTAGCTCTTCATTAAATAAGGCCGCTAAGGCATTATCGCCCAAGGAATCAAGCGTTAATGTAGCGCCTAAACGGCTGGCGAACATCATTTCAGCAACCGTCGCTAATAAACCACCATCAGAGCGATCATGATATGCCAAGACTTTGCCTTGGCCATTCAATGTTTGCAGGGCAGTAAATAAAGCTTTTAATAGGGAAGGATTATCCAAATCTGGACAATTATCGCCCATTTGATTATAAACTTGAGCTAACACTGAGCCACCTAAACGCCCAGAACCTAAATCGATCATTAACAACAAACTGCTCTCATCTTCTAACCATTTTAGCTGAGGCGTTAATGTTTTACTGACATCTAGTACTGGAGCAAAAGCAGTCACGACTAAAGATAAGGGCGCGGTCATGGTTTTTTCCCCAGCCCCATCAGTCCACACTGTTTTCATAGACAATGAATCTTTACCCACAGGTATCGCGATGCCTAATTCTGGACAGAGCTCCATACCTACAGCTTTAACGGTATCAAACAGAACGGCATCTTCACCCTGAAAACCTGCTGCGGCCATCCAATTAGCAGAGATTTTAATTTTAGAAAGTGATTCTATTTGAGCAGCAGCGAGATTAGTCAAGGCCTCAGCAATCGCCATACGACCTGATGCAGGACCATCGATAACAGCGATAGGTGAGCGCTCACCCATGGCCATCGCTTCACCTGTTAAGGCATAAAAACCAGACGCGGTCACTGCAACATCGGCCACAGGTACTTGCCAAGGGCCGACCATTTGATCTCTAGCCACTAAACCGGTTACGGAACGATCACCAATATGAATTAAAAAACTTTTGTCAGCAACAGCAGGAAATGACAA
The DNA here is from genome assembly GCA_003584895.1 of Methylococcales bacterium. Lineage (GTDB taxonomy): Bacteria > Pseudomonadota > Gammaproteobacteria > Methylococcales > Methylomonadaceae > Methylobacter_C. Next base: position 7,662 of record QVQF01000154.1, on the reverse strand, counting down.
CACCCGTTTCACTGCTTCTTTGATATCAACGCCAGTTAAATCTAAGGCTGAGTTAATAGGCTTTATATGTTTAACATTTCTATGCATTTTTGGCGGCTTGCCAAATAACAATGACATAGGAATATCAACTGGTTTTTCACCTAATAAACTATCATTAAGCGTCAAATGCTCTTCTTGCGTAGCCTCACCTATCACCGCAAATAGACAATGTTCTCGTTCACAAAAAGAACTGAATAATGGCAATGATTCTGGCTTAATAGCAACTACATAACGCTCTTGTGCTTCATTACACCAAATCTGCATAGGTGACATACCTAGATCGGCATTATGAACCTGACGTAGTTCAAAGCGTCCACCACGCTCACAATCATGAATAATTTCTGGCACGGCATTAGAAAGACCACCTGCTCCTATGTCGTGTATAGAAACAATGGGCGTATCATGACCTAAAGAATTGCAATGGTTAATGACTTCTTGGCAACGACGCTCCATTTCTGGGTTTTCTCGTTGTACCGATGCAAAATCTAAAGCTTCAGAACTAGCACCTGACGCTTGTGATGAAGCAGCACTTCCACCTAAACCGATAAGCATAGCAGGGCCACCCAAAATAATAATGAGTGAGCCTGCTGGTATAGGATGCTTATCAATCAACATCGGACGAATATTGCCCATGCCACCAGCAATCATAATAGGTTTGTGATAGCCTTTGTATTCATTACCCTGAGCATTAGGGGCTACTTGCTCAAAGTTACGAAAATAACCCGCTATATTAGGCCTTCCAAATTCATTATTAAAAGCTGCACCACCTAAAGGGCCTTCCAACATAATGTCTAAGGCCGAGGCAATACGCTCTGGCTTACCAAAATCGGCTTCCCAAGGCTGAGCGTAACCGGGTATTTTTAAATGCGATACCGAAAAGCCCGTCAAACCCGCTTTAGTGGCAGAACCTCTTCCCGTAGCACCTTCATCACGAATTTCACCACCCGAACCGGTAGCTGCACCAGGAAAAGGAGAAATGGCAGTAGGATGATTATGGGTTTCAACCTTCATTAATAAATGCGCGTCTTCCTCAATATAACTATATTCACCGGTTTGCGCATTTCTAATAAAAACTTGGGCTTTGGAACCTACAGCAACCGACGCATTATCATGATAAGCGGACAAGATCCCCTCTGGGCTTTTGCTCGCGGTATTGCGTATCATGGCAAATAATGACTGAGCTTGTTCTACGCCATCAATCGTCCAGTCAGCATTAAAAATTTTATGTCGACAATGTTCGGAATTAGCTTGTGCAAACATCATCAACTCAACATCGGTTGGATTTCTGCCCAGCTTTTGAAATCCATCGGTCAAATAATCTATTTCATCATCAGATAAGGCCAAACCTAATTGTTGATTAGCCGTAACCAAAGCTACGCGACCTTGCTCAATTAATTTAATGACAACTAAAGTTTTAGGGCTGTGGTGGCTAAATAAATCAGGTTCAGCACTCCCAAGTAAAACCGACTGCGTCATACGATCATGCAGCAACGTGGCTAACTTAGTTTTAATATCATCTGTTAATGCAGCATCGGTGACTAAGCCATACATAATGCCTCGTTCTATACGCTTAATCGATATTAATCCACAACGCTGGGCGATTTCAGTAGCCTTACTAGACCATGGTGAAATAGTGCCTGAACGCGGAACAACTAATATTGAATCTTGTGCATCATTAGCTTTAACTTGTACTTCGCCATAAGCGAGCAACTGACTTAAAATACCCGTTTCTTTCTCATCTAACTCGCAATCAATATCAACAAAATGTATAAATTGAGCAGACACAGCGCTAACAACAGGACTTAACTCTTGTAATTGTGTCAGTAGTTTTTTTAGTCGAAAGTCAGATAATGCGTAGGTTCCAGAGATTTTTAACATGAGAGAAAACAGTCAGTGTGAATAGTTTAATTAATAGTGCAGAGCATAGAGCTTAAGTTTAAGTTTAAGTACACAGTACTAAACAAAACGACACTTATTTATGGGTCGCCAAATCTGCTTTAATCGTTTCTTGTATTAATGTTAATAACTTAACACTGTCAGCATCAGCTATTGGTTTTTTATCTTTATCAAGCACGATTACGTCAGTTTTTTGCTGATCTTTTACTAGCTTAATAATGTATGTTTTTTCATTGCTACGTAAATTTCCAATCAATGCTTTTAGACTATCCATATAAGAAAGATCTTTTACATTATGTTCGTCAGGATCATATTTTAAAGTAAAAAGCCCAGCTTCTTGATCACGAACCATTACTTCTAAAGCTTTTCTGCTTAATGATTTCCCTAAAATACGCCACGCTCTGATAAAAGGCACATTAAGTCGTAGGCGATTTTCGCCAGCATCAACATTAATACGTTCAACCGTTACCAGCTTAGCAGCTAATTCTTCTTCATCGCTATATGCTTTGTCTGCTGTTGGTGTCGTCGAGGAATCACTTGCAACAGCAGTAGGTTTTGTTAAGGCATTAGTCGCTATATCTGGTGCCGCATTTGCGGGTTCAGCATGAGCCATAGAGCCTGGCAATACCGGTAAGACATTAACTTTTAAATCAGCAGGATAAATGAGTGCAGGAAGTTCAGCCGTATATTGATATTCTTTTTCCTTATCAGGAAAATAACTTTTTATACGAGTACATGCTGATATTGAACTTAAGGCAATGATGGCGATTATAGATAAGGTGATTTTCATTAAATAACTTCTGCTTGACGCAATGCGTTGCGTACTAGATCAAAACAATCGGCTGTTAGCCACGTTAACGGTAAGCGTATACCTTTACCAATCAAGCCCATCTCAGCAACAGCCCATTTAACAGGTATTGGATTTGATTGTATAAATAAACTACTGTGCAAAGCAGCTAATTTATCATCCAGCTCTAAGGCTGTCTTTTTATCACCAGCCATTGCCGCCCAAATCATGTCATGAACTAAGCGAGGCGCAACATTACCAGTTACCGTAATCGTGCCATTGCCTCCTAGCAAACAGAATTCGCGACTACTAGCATCATCACCGGTATATATAGCAAAATCAGTTCCCACTAGATCACGTATTTCTTTAAATCGAGATAATTGCCCAGTCGCTTCTTTTACACCAACAATATTAGTGACATGAGATAATCGCCCTATGGTTTCAGGCAACATATCACAGGCAGTACGCCCAGGAACATTGTATAAAATTTGCGGAATATCAACCGCTTCAGCAATCGCTTTATGATGCAGATATAAGCCTTCCTGAGTTGGCTTATTATAATAAGGCGTTACAATCAAACAGGCGTCAACACCTAATGCTTTTGCTTTTTGGGTAAGTGTAATAGCTTCTTTAGTCGAATTTGCACCCGTACCGGCAATAACAGGAACTCTACGATTAGTGACATCAACGATAAACTTAATAACGTCGCAATGTTCATTTTCATCCAAGGTCGCTGATTCGCCTGTAGTACCTACAGCAACTAGGGCATCAGTACCTTGTTGTATATGATAATCAACTAATTTCTTTAGACTCTCCTTGTCCACATCACCATTTTCAAACATCGGTGTGACTAACGCTACGATACTACCTTGAATCATGAAATCTCTAGCTCAAAATTATACAGTTACAAAATTTATGGCATTATAACAAGCAAATACATAAAAAAGGTATCTACGACTAGGCTATATGCCAAAGTGCTGTTTAAAGCAGCGATATAATAGAGACTTCTGAATATATCAATTAATCTATTTATTGACGCTAGCCATTGCTAGACCTAATTTCAGCTGCCTTAAATTTGACTAAGGAAAATTGCTGACATATCATCATCGACATTGGTTAAGGATTAAAGGCTTACCGAATTTAGACATGGGATGCAGCCTTACTCACCTCCCCTGTGTTAAATCACATTCATAAACAACATGATATAAATAGCTAAAGCTTTTTTTATTTTAAACGCGATTATTAATGGTGCATAAATGACAACCATTACTCTCTGATTTTTACAGGATTATTAACTTTATATGGCACTAAAAAACGATATCAAAACCAAAGTAAAAAATATCGTTGATGAAGATTTGGATATCATTGATGTACCTTATGTACCTAAAATAGGTGATCCAAAATTAAAAACTAGTAACACTGGCCTACTTTTTGAAGCGACCACCGTTTATATTGAAATGCGAGGCTCAACCAAAATCCTCAACAATCATAATAGATCAACAGTTGCTAAAATCCGCAGTGCCTATTTAGAAGTCATCTGCGACATTGCCAATGAAAATAATGGTTACGTCACTAATTTTAGTGAAAACAGTGCCTTGATATTTTTTCATGGCGCTTCAAAAGAAACGCTTTCTAATGCTGTATTAACAGCTATGAAAATAAAGTTTATGCTCTCAAATGAACAGCAGGGCATAAAGCCATTGATCAAGAAATATATTGATATTGATTTTGGTATAGGCATAGATCATGGAAAAAACCTTTGTACTCGTATTGATATTAGCAACAATCAAAGTTATGGGCTATTTTGGGTAGGAAACGCCATCGATAGAGCTACTATGATAGGACGAGAATGCAAGGGACCCAACCATATTGGAGTCTCTCATCATGTACATGAAAATCTAAAAGATTATCCTAAATATATCATCCGTAAAAATTACAGCGGCTATGATGAAAAAGTTAACATGTGGGACCGCACTAAATTTATTTACAACGATAACTACGAATATTATTACCATTCGGATGGATCCCTGAGTATTGACTAACAGGTTTATTATCGTATCCATTATAAATATTCCCTCAAACATCAACCATGAAGATATTTACTATGCCAAGTATTAATGAAGTACAGGATAACAATGACAGTTATTTAGGACAGTTTATTCCCCTGCACTATCATCATCACATGCTGATCTCTGAATACCGAATGGGAGCTTTTAAAACAGCGATAGAACAAACTGTATTTCCTGGTGCCAAAATATTAGAGTTAGGCGGAGGCACCGGCGTTTTATCGTGGTTTGCTGCCGCAAAAGCTGAAAAAGTTTGGTGTGTTGAATATAACCCTGACTTAGTCAAAGAAGCGACTAGGTTACTTAAACTTAATACTGGCAGTGAACACATCGAAGTGATACAAGGCGATGCTTTTACTTACCTGCCTCCTGAGCCAGTCGATTTAGTTATTTGTGAAATGCTACATCCAGCGATGTTGGTTGAAAAACAAATTAATGTTATTAAGCATTTTAAAGAACGCTATACCCAACACATTAGCAGCACCTTGCCACGCTTTCTACCCGAAGCTGTTATTTTGGCCGTTCAGCCGATACAGCAGAACTATGTATTTATGGGCTTTCATGCACCTATCATTGAATTCCAAATACCTGAAACAAATTACAGTGATACTCAGGAATTAGCTGAGCCCTTGGTATATAGCACCGTAGATTTCTCAAAAGAGATCTCTGAAGAATTCAGTTGGGAAGGGGAATTTACACTAGAAACTGGAACAGTAAACGCATTACGCTTTATTACCAAAAACATTCTATGCATATCAGGACCTGATAACGACATCACTGAATGGCATAACCCACACATGATTTTACCTTTACCAGAGCCCATAGTAGCCAAAGCAGGAGATTTACTGCAAGTTAGCTTCAATTATTCTGCGGGCGGCTCATTATCTCAATTACAAAACTCGATCAAAGCAACATTAGTGCGCCCTTGGGATAGTGTAAAACCCACCTAAAGATTAGCATTTAAATAACGCCTTAATAAATCAAGCGACAACAATGCTGCTTGATTTTGCTTGCGTTGAATTGGCCCCGCTATTGAATGACTAATTTTGTGTAGACCAGTATCTGTTAAAAGTACGATATAAAGTTCAATAGACTTTTCTTTGCTGTGTAAACACTCCTTATTTCCCACATAAAGCTGAACCATCACATAATCAGCAGCACTTTTCTTTTTGTGCTTATAAGCTAAAGATTCAGCGACCACCATTACATCTATATCTGCATCTAGTTTAATTGATGAAGGTTCATAGATTGCACTGAGCAACCAATCACAGCCTATACATTTTGCTGCTAGCAGACCATGACTAAGTGTTTCTATAACCGCTAAAGTAGTGTTTCTTGCAGTCATTTGTTTATCTATTTCATAAACAAGATCACCCGTTGCTACACCTAAGCCATCTATAGCGAATACAAAATCACCTAACAGATCTGAGAACTCGGCAATTAAAGTAACCAACTCTTGATTTGGATAATCAGTAGGAAAAAGTAATTTAATATGTACATCGTCTATACCGGCACGAAACCCCAATTGTACCAACGAGGGGATCTTAATGGAGTTAATCAATTCTTGTAAAGCCGACTCCCCTAAACCAAAAGTCTTAAAAGTAATTAATGATCCTGGTCGTAAGGCAAAGCGCTGGGATAATGAAGGTAAAATCTGCTCTTGAAATAAATGTTTCATTTCCATAGGCACGCCCGGCAAAAAAACGAACCAACAACGTCCGTATTTTAATGAAAACCCTGGCGCAGTTCCCCAGTGGTTATCAATCCGTTCCGCTCCCTGCGGAAGCATAGCTTGCTTACGATTTGAGTCGGGCATTTCGCGATATCGGTTAGCAAAGAACCTAGCTATTTGCTCATAGGCTTGCGCATCAAATGTTAACGGAAGATCAAAAGCTTCAGCGACCGCCATTGCAGTCAAATCATCACTCGTAGGGCCTAGACCACCCGTACAAATACAACAATCTGCACGTTGAGCAATATCGACCAACAAAGCCACAAGCCCAAGCATATTATCGCCAACCGCTGTATGTCGAGTAACAGTAAAGCCACAATCCACAACTTGTTGCGACAACCAAGCCGCATTGGTATCAACTATTTGGCCAGTGACCAACTCTTCACCTTGTGAAAATATTTCCAGTAATGGGTTCATTTTACAAACTCATGAATCAGTACATTATGCCAAAGAGGGAGTGATATTAAACTTAACGCGGTGGTGATAGTCACAATCATCGCATACAAGGCACTATCCAACTTATAACGATCACAAAATATCACGCCTAAAACCATACTGGGCATGGCCATATCCATAACAGCCGCGGCCTTAAATTGCCCTGACATGGGTAAATAACTAGCAACAAGCGCTGCAAACAGCGGCATTATGAGTATCTTAATTAGAACAACCGGCAGCACATATGGGATGTTCTTAATTTTAATAGCTTTCCAACTTAAAGCTAAGCCCAATGAAAACAACATTAAGGGCACTACCGCAGAGGATAGTTTTTGTAAGGTACCCAACAACCAATCGGGCGCAATGACACCATTAAGATTTAATAACACCGCCAAAGCCGCTGCCCAAAAAGGTGGTGCATTCAAAAAAGACAACGTTGACTTTGGATTTTCTGAATCATCAACGCCATAATGCCTTACTATCATAATACCTATGGTAAATAAAAACGGTGCTGTTGCAAACAGATCCATTTGTATTGCCACTGAACGCGCCCAACTACCAAAGGTTTGCTCTAATACTGGCAAGCCCAAATAAGTCACATTAGGAAAGGAAGCAGCTAGTATCATGGCTCCTAGACGTTTATGTTCAAACTTAAATAGAGTACCTGCCGCCCAAATGCAGAGGATTGCAAAGCCAATACTACTAAT
>QVQF01000067.1 GCA_003584895.1 Methylococcales bacterium | reverse complement strand
GCTTGTTCTGCTGATGAGGTTAATTTCCAAGCATTTTCTAGCGACATGAAAGGATCAAAACCAATAATATTCATGCCTAAAGCAGCAGATGAATTAGCCACCTTAACGCCGATAGCACCTAAACCCAAAACACCTAGAGTCTTACCAGAAAGTTCGAAACCAGCGAAATGTTTCTTTTCATTTTCAATTTGTTCATTGAGGCTATCATCGCTACCTTTAAGATCTCTAACAAAATTTAATGCAGGTACGATATTTCTAGCGGCCAACAACATACCAACAATGACTAATTCAGCCACTGCATTTGAGTTAGCACCTGGGGCATTAAACACAGGAATACCACGTTGAGTGTATTCAGCAACAGGAATATTATTAACGCCTGCGCCAGCACGACCTACAGCCTTTAAAGTAGCAGGAATGGTTTGTTCATGTAAGTTAAAAGAACGTAACATGACGGCATCAGGGCTATCGACTTGCGCGCCAACTTGATACTGTTCATCAGGAAACTTATCAAGTCCCGCTCGTGAAATGTTGTTGTAAGTCAAGATTTTAAACATCGATTTTCCCTTGTAATTGCTAAAATTTAAAGTGTATAGGTGGTTAAGTGATTCACAGATTAAGGCCTGCTACACTTTTTGGGTAGAGGCTAACTCATTCGTCACTGTTAATATAATGATATTATTAGATGATTATATCTGTTTTACAAATAGAAGAAGTATCGATTATGGCGATACCAGCAGTAATTGCTTGCCGACCATGTTTTTGTAGTCGCAACAATCACTATAAATCTTACATACTAATGCCCAATGAGCGTAAATGCTTTATTATTTGCGCCTTAAAAACAACCTATCTAAAGAGCTATAACAAAAATAATGAGCAAGCCTTCAGTAGACAATTCCGACCGTCGCTTATCCTTAATTATCTTATTTGCAGGAACATTATTTGTCAGTGCCTCACTGATGTTTGTTCTGCAACCCTTATTTGGTAAGTTGTTATTACCCTTATTAGGCGGCTCACCGGCGGTATGGAACACCTGCATGGTGTTTTATCAAAGTCTGTTATTTCTGGGGTATCTTTATGCACATTTGTTGTCCACGCGCTTTGATCAACGCCGCCAAGTTCAGATTCATGCCGTCATCATACTCATCAGTATGTTGGCCCTGCCGGTTGCCTTACCTGAAAATATAGCACCACCAACAGATAGTAATCCTACTTTTTGGTTATGTTGGACTTTATTCTTAGCCATCGGCCTGCCCTTCTTTGTTATTTCTACCACCTCGCCACTGATTCAAAAATGGTTCGCCAATATCGGCCACCATACTAGCCACGACCCTTATTATCTTTATGCCGCTAGCAATGCTGGCAGTCTGTTGGCTTTACTCAGCTATCCTTTTCTACTGGAACCTGCCATAGGCTTAGCCCAGCAGAAAACCAGCTGGAGCTTTGGCTATTTAATACTCTGTGCATTAATTGCCGTTTGTGCAATGGTGCTATGGAAAAGTAGACCAACTACAGTCATTATCGAAACTAATAGCCCAGAAACAAGTTCGCTAAGTCTACGCCGAAAATGCCACTGGATGGCCTTAGCTTTTGTTCCATCAAGTCTATTGCTAGGCCTGACCAACTTTATTAGCACCGACATTGCCTCGGTGCCCTTATTGTGGATTATTCCCTTAACTTTGTATTTGCTGTCTTTTGTTATAGTGTTTTCTAAGTGGAGCGATGCGATTCATCCACTGATGATTAGGCTACAACCCCTGATTTTAATACCCTTTATCGCCTATGCCTTCATTAATCCGGCTGACTTACCTTATTGGGCCTACCTGATTTTGCATTTACTGGCTTTTTTCTTTGCTGTTATGGTCTGCCATGGCGAGCTAGCCAAAAACAGACCCTCTACCCAACATTTAACCAGCTTTTATTTAATCATGTCTTTTGCCGGCATGTTAGGCGGTATGTTTAATACCTTCGTCGCGCCTTTTATCTTCAATGGCATTTATGAATATCCACTGATGATTGTTGCAGCACTCTTGTTGCGCCCAGGTGTTTCTTTAACACTCAATAAAAGTTTACTGTTACAAATAATAGCGCCTTTGTTGCTGATAATGGCTGGCCTACTTATCTATATCAACTACGCTGATTTATTGCAATATTTTGACGTCATCGTCATCAGCTTAATTGCTTTAACCTTATTATCTTATTTTCTTAGAGCTAAACCAGTAGCCTTCGCTTTTTTAACAGGAGCGATTATTTTTCTATCCTTAGGATTACATGGCTTATCGTCACATACCCTCTATCAAGAACGCACATTCTTTGGAGTGTTAGCGGTGCGTGAAAGTGTGCTGACAGATGAACAACAGCAACCAGAAACTTATCACGAACTTTTTCATGGCACGACTAAACATGGCGCAGAACGTCTAGCGGAACAGGTAGCCACTATTCCCTATACCTATTACAGCCGCCCAGGCCCTATGGGACAATTATTTAAAGCTTTCGATACCGTTAATCAACACTGGAATATCGGTATCGTTGGTTTAGGTGCGGGGGCTTTAACCTGCTATGCCAAAGAACAACAAAGCTGGACACTGTATGAAATCGATCCTTTAGTCGTCGATATCGCCAGCAACCCTGATTATTTCCATTATTTACAACGTTGCAGCCAACATAGCACTCTGCGTATTGGTGATGCTCGCTTATCTTTGGAAAAAGAACCCAACCAGCATTTCGATTTATTAGTCATGGATGCTTTTAGCTCTGATTCTGTACCCACTCACTTACTAACAGAAGAAGCTCTAAAACTATATTTCGACAAATTAAAACCTGATGGCATACTCGCTTTTCATATCACCAATCGTCATTTATTACTGAAGAAAGTATTATCTATACATGCAGAGCATTTGCATTTAGCTGCACTCATACAAGAGTTTAAGCCACCGCAAGCCTCAGAGTTGATTGTGGCAACCGATTGGGTAGTAATCGCTAGAAAGCCAGAAAACCTTACGCCATTAGCAATGAGTCGCTTAGGTAACTGGCAAAAAATGCCTTTATACTTTGATATGAAACCTTGGTCTGATGACTATACCAATATCATTAGTATTTGGAAGTAAATGGTCAACACATACGTCCTATTTAAAGTTTAGATGGCTAAACTAAGCTTTAACCCCTATAATAAGTGCGTTAGTCAGTAATGCTAGGTTTTTAACTTAGCATTACTCTAATAAGTTTTGCAATTAATCAGCACTTTATTTAGAAATTCCATCCGTTTTTCCCGCTTTTGTGCCCGGATATGATTTGCAATAAAAATATTTTCATTCATTTATTGAGACAATTACATGGCAACTGGTACAGTTAAGTGGTTTAACGAATCTAAAGGTTTCGGCTTTATTTCTCCTAGCGACGGTAGCGCAGATGTATTCGTACATTTCTCTGCAATTGCAAGCGACGGCGGTTACCGCACTTTGGCTGAAGGCCAAGCAGTAAAATACGAAGTCGAATCAGGTCCTAAAGGCCCACAAGCTTCAAATGTAACGACCGCATAAACCGTTACTTTCTGACACACAACCTTGCCTAAAACTGGCAAGGTTGTGGCATAGCCAGTAATACACAGGCTAATCATTTCCCTCCCTCCCCCCGAATTTAGGACATGTCTTTTGAAACGACTTTTTGTAGGAAACTTACCTAGCGACGCCACTGAAGAAAGTGTGCAAACCTTATTTTCAGAATATGGCAAAGTACGCTCTATCCAACTTGTTTCTGACATTTTCAGCGGCAAATGCAGAGGCTTCGGCTTTATCGGCATGGAAGGTCACGAAGCCAGAGCTGCTATTGCAGCACTAGATGGCAACTTGTATTGCGGAAAACCTTTAAAAGTTAAATTTGAAGAACCCGCTACCGGAAAAAACGGTAGACGTTAGTAATAACTCTCTCATCTAGCTATTTACCCAAATCCTTCAGCACCAACTTTATACCGGCAGACTGCAGAGATTATGCAATAGCAGAGCTATCTGGGCGACTTTTAGTCGCCCGATACGTTTCCATCACGGCCCTCCCCTAAAAACACAGCATCATTCATCTGCCTTAAATTCAAGCTCATTCATACGCCCCATCTCTTATCAGCTTTTAAATTTCCGTCAAAACCAGCTAGACCCAGTGATTAAATCTCACAACCCCAGCTTATAGATAACTGGCACAATACCTGCTATTGTCATCTTATGTTTATACTCAATCACTGAAGTTAACCACACCATCACTATGAATCAATCTAACGAAAAATTGGATACTTATTTCCAACAAATTCAAGACCTCATTATTAAGCGGCAAGATTGGGTTACAGGCTTATTGCCCGCTAGTACAGCCGTGACTGTGCATGGTAATTACACAGATGCTTGGGTTAGAGACAATGTATACAGCATACTCGCGGCATGGGGTTTAGCACTCGCATACAGGCGTACTGATGAGGATCAAGGACGCACTTATGTACTCGAGCAAAGTGTGGTAAAGCTAATGCGCGGATTGTTAACCGCTATGATGCGACAAGCACCTAAAGTAGAAAAGTTTAAACAATCTCAAAATCCTTTGGATGCTCTTCATGCCAAATACGATACTAAGTCTGGCGCTTGTGTAGTCGGTGATAATGAGTGGGGGCACTTACAGCTTGATGCCACATCTTTATTTCTATTAATGCTAGCGCAAATGACCGCTTCAGGGTTGCGCATCGTCTTTACTATTGATGAAGTTAATTTTGTGCAAAATTTGGTGCACTATATTAGTCGTACATACCGCACACCCGATTATGGTATCTGGGAACGGGGCCACAAAACGAATCAAGGCATTGCCGAATTAAATGCCAGCTCTATTGGTATGGCAAAAGCAGCATTAGAAGCACTGTCGGGTTTTAATTTATTTGGCAAAGACGGCGGACAAGCCTCTATCGTTCATGTCATCAGTGACGACATCGCCAGAACTCGCATTACTTTGGAAGCGCTATTACCTAGAGAATCCATCTCTAAGGCAGTCGACTCTGCTGTACTCAGCATTACTGGATTCCCAGCCTTTGCTGTTGATAATAAGCTATTAAGAGAAAAAACAGAGTCCCTAATTTGTGACAAACTGGAAGGTCGTTATGGCTGTAAACGTTTTCTGTTAGATGGCCATCAAACAGCCATAGAAGACAATCAGCGCCTGCATTATGATGCTCATGAACTTAAACAATTTATGGATATTGAATGTGAATGGCCGCTATTTTTCACTTATTTACTATTGAATAATTTATATGCCGGCAATACCGATGCTGCTTTAAATTATCGCCACAAACTCGAAAGCTTACTTGTAGAGCAAAATGAACAGCATTTATTGCCTGAACTCTATGTAGTACCTATCGACCTAGTCGCCGCAGAAAAAGCCCAGCCCCATAGCCAAGAACGCTTACCCAATGAAAATATTCCTTTAGTCTGGGCACAAAGTCTTTTTATTTTAGGCTGCTTGATTCAAGACGGCTTACTCGATTGTGATGATATAGATCCCTTAGGTCGACATAAAGCCGTTAAAAAAACCAATAACGTGAAACTACAAATTCAGTTACTGGCTCAAGATGAAATAGTCCAAAATACTTTAAAAGAACAGGGTATTAACGCACAAACACGCGCAGAAATAGCCCCTATTCAAATTAGAGACGCTAGCGAATTAGCGGAAGCTTACACTCATGTAGGTCGAAATGACCGTATTGGTATCACTGGCAGACCTTTGCGACAGTTGCGAACCTTAGCAACTTCAAAAATGTATAACTTAGCGGGGGAACCTCTATTATTCTTGCCACAATGTCTTAATCAAAAAGGCTTTTATTTGGCGATGGACAACCATTTACTCATTCAGCGCTTACGTTTAGAAATGTCTTATATCTATCACCATTGGGATAGAGAAGGCAATCCATTGCTGGCTATTTCTATCAAACAGAACATGCTGGATAGTCATCATCGCGACATATTGATTAATTTTATCAAGGAACTACAGCTAGGTGTTTCTCAAGGCTTCGCCATTGAACTAGGCACACTACTCAACTTCACCGAAACATCTAGTCATGAAAAAATCAAAAACTTACATGACTTTCAATTCTCGGAAACTTCATGGGAAGGTGCTGAACGACCTTTTTTGCAGGCATTAGCCAACAGTTCTGAACCTTCAACGCCATTAAATACTTTATTATTAAATGAATGGGATTTATCTAGTGATGAAACCTTAATCGAGCTATTAAAAAGCCAAAGCAATCTTTATGCTCAATTTGAGGCGCTCAGTTTACTCAGCTTACGGCATGACTTAGCCTTCGATACAACATTGACTACTGATAACAAAATTGCAAATGTGGGTGACTTATTAGAAGAAATCTATGAACGAGCAGGAGACCAACACGTTTGGAGTATTGTTAGACGTTGCGCCAGCTTACTCGGCAAATATGACATTAATTTAGAGCAGGCGGCGACTGAAATACTGGTTCGTCAACACGCGCTTACTTTAGGCCGTGCTTACAGTGGCAAAGCCACTTTAACGCGCCCTGCAGATTCTTCAGAAATTTTACATATCATCAATACTTACAATAGCGATGTTAGCGAACGTATTGTTATTCAAGAACTCGTGGTTTATTTGGGTATGTTAATAAAATCTAACTCAGAGCTATTTGCCGATATGCACACCCTGCGTGTCGGCCATATTTTGCAATTGATTATTGTTAGACAAAAACGAGAATCTGGCTGCGGCTCATTAGATGAAGCCTTTAATGAAATTATGGCGTTGCCACCCTATCAATTATCCAACAAGCTCAAAGAAATGCTAGATGACATTAGCAATACCGAAGATCAACTCGAATCAGCAGAAACCCTGCATTTTGAAGGTAGTCATCATAAAATTAATCTAGCCATTTTTTCACAAACCATGGACCCTAAAGACCAAGACGAAACCATCGATTGGTATGAATGGCGAGAACAACAAGGTAGTGTAGGCAGAGAAAATAGCGCCTTTTATGCTGGCATCTGGGATATTCTGCATCATTGCAAAGGCTTAATGATGGGCGAAAAACTTAACAGTAAATACCGCTTAGACAGTGAAACTATCCTGTCACAGATGACCGAAGGAGAACAAAGCTTTAAGATACAAGTCGATCATGTGCTTAATAAAATACAAGCCCCTGTTTATCGTCAATTAACGGTAGAGGCATTAAAAGCCATGACCTCTATTTTTAGAGCGAATAACACACTACAAATTGATGATAATTTATTAACAGACATTATTATTGGTCATTCGGTAAGAATTAGCTGGTTGTATAGTCATCCAGAACAAACAGAGCATTATGAAACTGTGACCGCATTAGCTTGGCAATATTTTTATGGCTTACCTCCACATAAAGTAGCCAACGCCATATTAGATGCCCTCATACATTTACTCGATAACAACTAAAGGAATTCAAAGTGATACTTGCAGGCGACATAGGTGGAACAAAAACAGTATTATCCCTTTTAAGCAAAGATACTAATGGCGTATTAAGCTGTTTAAAAGAACAGTCTTACGCCAGCCAACAGTTTGCTGAATTCGATGATATTTTGACTGACTTTTTACCCAGCCAGCTCCCTATTAAATCCGCCTGCTTCGGTGTTGCCGGCCCTGTAGTTAATCAGCGCTGCCAAACCACTAATTTACCTTGGTTGTTAGATGCCGATGATTTAAAACTAAAGCGCGGTATCGCCAAAGTAAAATTACTTAATGACTTAGAAGCCATGGCTTTGGGTATGTTGCATTTACCCGACCAAGAACTACTAGAACTAAATCCCAATGCAGACATTCAAATGGGAAATTGCGCGGTCATCGCGGCAGGTACTGGCTTAGGTGAAGCTCTACTTTATTGGGACGGAAATCAGCATCATGCCATTGCAACTGAAGGTGGACATTGTGATTTTGCCGCTCAGAACAGCCTACAAGATCAACTGCTAACTTATCTCAGAAAGCGACATCCTGACCATGTCAGTTACGAACGCATACTTTCTGGCATAGGCTTTAGTCATTTATATGATTTTCTTTGTGAACTCAAAATTGCACCACCCTGCTCTGAAGTAGAAAACATCAACTCCAGCATGGATAGAAATGCGTTGATCTCTGAATTAGGGATCACTGATAAAGACCCTTGCTGCGTAGAAGTCTTAAAACTATTTATTGAAATCTATGGTTCAGAAACTGGCAACCTCGCCTTAAAATCTTTCGCGACCGGCGGCGTTTTTATAGGCGGAGGCATAGGCCCTAAAATTTTACCGGCACTGCAAAACGGTCATTTTATAGAGGCCTTTAAAGCTAAAGGTCGCTTTGAACCTTTACTCAATAAAATATCCGTTAAATGTTCACTTAATCCGCGCACGCCCTTAATTGGCGCGATACATTACTTTGATTAACTTATCTTAAACTATGATATCTATAGCCGACATTCCTACTGCTACCTATGCTATTCGAGATGCCGTTACGCCTGTATTTTTAATCACAGGCATAGGCTCTATTCTTGGCGTACTCACCAATCGCTTAGGTAGAGCGATTGATCGCTATCGGAAATTAACTGAACTCAAATATCAGGATCTCTCATACAGTTCACTACAAGAAATCAAAACCATTTCCAAACGCATACAATGGATAAGGAGAGCCGTTAGCTTATGTACCCTATCAATATTGTGCGTTTGCCTTACCATCGCCTTCTTTTTTATTGCCGTAGAGTTTAATATCGATTCACCAAGAACTGTGGCCATTCTATTTATTACAGCGATGTTGACATTAACGTGTGGCTTATTGTGTTTCCTACGTGAAATTTCATTAGCCACTAATGAAACATTTGATATTGATACTTGGATAAAAGCTGAATAGGTAAACAAAATATTAAAGCTCTCAAACTATCTACCCCAACCTTAATCAACACCTAGATTATCCTCCATAAATGCGCCAGATAAGTGCGTGACTCATCTAGTCGCGCACTTATCTAGTGCGCGACTAGCTCCTAAGTTTCTTAATGATAACTTACGCAATACACCCTGTATGATTTTTAAACCTGCTAATATTTTGTGCTTAATAAATATTTTTATTTATTACTTAAAAATAAATAAAACACCATCAAAACATTTCAATTATTCAGGTACAAACTTAACCGCATTGACGGCTTACTTTTAAATTCAAAACAAATAATACGTATCTATACGTAGTTATACCTATATTTTTTAGTGCTTTTCTTTGCTCTAATATCTTGGCGCAACTTAACCCCTGTTAATCATTAACTAGACTCAAAATCTAGCCATCAACATCTATTCTAATCACTATGGCATAGCTATTGCTTTTAATTTGATGTGAATACGAGAAATATTTTAACGAAAGACTTCTTCATAAGATAAAACATGGATACGAAAACTTTAAAGAAATATTTTAACGAAATGTATGCGGACAATGGCGCTGTTCGTGAAATTTACGAGCGCTATGGTCGCTGGTTAAAAGACTTACCTGATGGCACCTTAGAGCGAAGAAATGCCGAAGCAGAACTATTATTCCGTCGACTAGGTATTACCTTTGCCGTTTACGGCGAAGCTGGTGAAGCAGAGCGTCTGATCCCATTTGATATAGTCCCAAGGATTTTCGGTGCCTCAGAATGGCAACGATTAGAACTTGGTCTTAAGCAACGTGTACGGGCACTTAATGCCTTTTTACATGATATTTATCACGACCAAGAGATCATCAAAGCCGGCATTATTAGTGCGCATCAAGTACTTAACAACGCACAGTATCGCCCCGAAATGAAAGGGGTCGATTTACCTAATCAGGTTTATGCACATATTGCCGGAATCGATTTAGTACGGATTTCTGAGAATGATTTTTATGTCTTAGAAGACAATCTGCGCACGCCTTCTGGGGTTTCTTACATGTTGGAAAATCGCAAAACTATGATGCGTTTATTTCCAGAACTGTTCGTAAAACACGCAATTGAGCCAGTCGAACACTATCCACAAATGCTGCTGAATACCCTTCGCGAAGCTGCACCACCGAATGTTGCTTATCCCGTTATTGTAGTGATGACACCTGGTTCTTATAACAGCGCTTATTTCGAACATGCTTATCTAGCCAGTCAAATGGGCGTAGAACTCGTCGAAGGTCAGGACTTATTTGTTAATCAACAAAAAGTTTATATGCACACCACCGAAGGGCCACAACAGGTCCATGTTATTTACCGCCGGGTCGATGATGATTTTATCGATCCTCGCGTATTTCGTCCGGATTCAACATTGGGTGTTCCTGGCTTAATGGATGCTTATTGTAGTGGTAATGTGGCCTTAGCTAATGGCGTAGGTACTGGTGTCGCTGATGACAAATCAACTTATTTATTCGTACCGGAAATGATTCGCTTCTATCTAGGCGAAGCGCCCATATTATCCAATGTTCCTACTTGGCGCTTAAGTGAGCCTGAAGATTTAAGTTATGTACTCGCACATTTACCGGAATTAGTTATTAAAGAAGTACAAGGTTCTGGAGGTTATGGCATGTTAGTCGGCCCTACCAGTTCTAAAGCTGAAATAGAGGCTTATAGATTACGAATTCTTGCAGAACCCGCTAAATTTATAGCTCAACCGACCTTAGCCTTATCTTCCTGCCCAACACTAGTTGAATCGGGTGTTGCGCCACGTCATGTCGATTTAAGACCTTTTGTCTTATCGGGCAAAGACGTGCGTATCGTACCCGGAGGCTTAACGCGGGTGGCACTCACAGAAGGCTCATTGGTGGTTAATTCCTCACAGGGCGGCGGCACCAAAGACACTTGGGTATTGGAGGATTAGTATGTTATCTCGCACCGCTGAAAATTTATTTTGGATGGCTCGTCATATCGAACGCGCCGAAAACACCGCACGCGTCCTCGATGTTGCACACCGAACCTCATTATTGCCTTTAGATATAGAGGGTACTCAAGCCTATTTATGGTATGCGCCACTCAATATAACGGGCTGCGCTGATAGTTACGAAGTCAAATATGGCTTAGCCAAAGCCGAGACTGTTAGCCATTATATGGCGTTAGACCCAGATAACCCTACCAGCATCTATAGCTGTCTTAAACTTGCGAGGGAAAATGCCAGAACGGTACGTGGTGCGATTACCTCAGAAATGTGGGAAGTCATTAATGACACTTGGTTGGAGTTGAATCGCTTACCCAAACAAATGGATTATGAAAATTTTCGTGATTTTTTCGACTGGGTAAAGAATCGTTCACATTTATTCCGCGGAGTGACCTTAGGCACTATTACTAAAGACATTGGGCTTAGTTTTATCAAGCTAGGTACCTTTCTAGAACGTGCTGACAACACCGCACGTATTTTGGATGTTAAATATCACATATTATTGCCTAGCCTTAATCATGTCGGCGGCGCCGCAGATTATTATCAATGGGGGTCATTATTAAAGTCCGTCAGTGCTTTTGAGGCTTACCAAAAAACCTATCGAGATGTTATTTCACCTCAACGCGTCAGTGAATTACTCATATTTAGAGATGATATGCCTCGCTCCCTACATGCCTGCATGGATGAAGTGGAAGATGCTTTAATGGCTATTAATGGACTATCAGGAAAAGAAGCTCGGCGACTGGTCGGCGAACAACACGCCGCGCTGCACTTTGGCCTCACTCAAGATGCTTTTAGCGAAGGTCTACATGAGTTTCTTACTGATTTTTTAAAGAATACAGCGCTATTAAGTCGAGAAATTCGTGAGGCTTATTTATCACGCCAAGATACTACATTGAATCGACAGCTCACGATTTAATCGTTTGTGGCTACATCAGCTATATAAGCATCGGAACTACAACTATTTAATTTTAGATGTTAATCAATACCAGCTTTAACATCAGGCCATTGGAAGAAAAATCATGACCATACGCGTCGCTATTCGTCACAAAACAATATACCGGTTCGATAGACCGGTATCGTTATCACCTCATGTGTTTCGATTACGTCCAGCAGTCCATAGCCGTACGCCGATCAAAGCTTATGCCTTGCGTATTGAACCAAAAAATCATTTTATTAATTGGCAGCAAGACCCCTTTGGTAATCTTGTTGCCCGCGTGGTATTTCCTGATAAATGTCAAAAACTCAGCGTTGAAGTGGAAGTGATCGCTGATATGACCGTCATTAACCCATTCGACTTTTTTGTTGAAGCTTACGCTGAAAACTATCCTTTTAACTACGACGAACTAACAATTAAAGAGCTACAACCTTATTTAGAAATAACTGAAAACGGCCCATTATTAATACAATGGATCAAAGCTTTAGATATTAGCAAACGCTCCATTAATGATTTTATCGTCGACATTAATCGGCATATTTTTTCCACTATCGGATATAACATCCGCATGGAAGTCGGTATACAAAGCTGCGAAGAATCCTTATCTAAATTAACTGGCTCCTGCCGAGATTCCGCTTGGCTACTGGTACAAGTGCTACGTCATCTTGGACTCGCGGCGCGCTTTGTCTCAGGTTATCTGGTGCAACTGACCTCTGATATAAAATCACTAGATGGACCCTCAGGACCTGAACAAGACTTTACTGATTTACATGCTTGGACAGAAGTCTATATTCCTGGAGCTGGCTGGATAGGCTTAGATCCTACCTCTGGTTTATTGGCGGGGGAAGGTCATATTCCCTTAGCTTGCACGCCCGACCCTGCGAGTGCCTCACCAGTAACCGGTGGCACTGACAAATGCAAAGTAGAATTTGAGTTTTCTAATAGCGTCGATCGTTTACACGAAGACCCCAGAGTCACCAAACCTTATACCGATGAACAGTGGTATCACATTGATGCTTTAGGGAAATTCGTCGACCAGCGCTTATCTGAAGATGACGTTCGACTCACTATGGGTGGGGAACCCACATTTGTTTCAGTCGACGATATGGAAGGTGACCAATGGAATACCGAAGCGGATGGCGAAAATAAACGTGAACTCGCGCAACAACTAACCTTACGTTTGCGAGATGCTTTTGCAAAAAAAGCCATGCTGCATTATGGTCAAGGCAAATGGTATCCTGGCGAGCCCTTACCTCGTTGGCAATATGGCATATTTTGGCGGAAAGACGGTTCTGCGCTTTGGCGTAATCCAGCGCTACTCGCTGACATTAATAAAGATTACGGACACACTGTCAAACAAGCACAAAAATTTATTCAGCAAATCAGTCAGCATTTAGATATCCCTACTCGGTATATCAAGACAGCTTTTGAAGATAGCTTCTACTATCTATGGCAAGAAGGTACGCTGCCCGAAAACATTGATCCATTAACCTGCAATCTAAAAGATTCTATCGAACGTAAAACCTTAACTAAATTATTAGATGTCGGTTTAAATCAACCGACCGGTTTTGTTCTGCCCATAAAATGGAACGCACTAGACCTCTGCTGGAAAAGCGGTCCTTGGGATTTTCGACGTGGCGCTTTGTTTTTAATTCCCGGCAATTCACCTATGGGTATGCGCCTACCTTTAGCCAGTTTACCTTGGCTTGCACCAGACAAACGAGACACGTCAGAACCTCAAAGCCTATTTGAAGACTTACCTGAATTAGATGATTATTATGGTGAGGTCACTAGACGCTATAGCCACTTGATTGCAAAAGCTAAAGAACACCCCGAAATCATCGAACAAGAAACAGGAGATACCGTAGCTCAAGAAGTCGAAGTCCCTCATACTGCGCTGTGCGTAGAAGCTCGAGCAGGTCGCTTGTACATCTTTATGCCGCCGTTAACTTCATTAGAACATTACCTTGAATTAATCGCAGCCATTGAAGCGACAGCTGAAAATTTAGCTATGCCCGTGGTATTAGAAGGCTATGAGCCACCCCGTGATTATCGTATCGAACGCTTAATGGTAACCCCAGACCCAGGTGTTATTGAAGTTAACATACATCCCTCTAAAACTTGGCAGGAGTTAGTTGAAAAAACCACGGTACTTTATGATCTGGCCCATCAAACTCGACTCGGCACTGAAAAGTTTATGCAAGATGGTCGCCATACAGGAACAGGTGGCGGCAACCATATTACTATGGGCGCAGAAATGCCCACAGATAGCCCGCTATTACGCCGCCCTGATTTATTGCGCAGCTTAATTACTTATTGGCAACATCATCCCGGCTTATCTTATTTATTTTCGGGCATGTTTATAGGCCCCACCAGCCAAGCACCCCGTGTTGATGAAGGCCGTGATGAAAAACTCTATGAACTCGAAATCGCCTTTCAACAAATGCCCGAAGGTGAAACGCCAGCGCCTTGGTTAGTGGATAGATTATTACGACATTTATTAACCGATATCACTGGCAATACCCATCGCTCTGAATTCTGCATTGATAAACTTTATTCTCCAGACAGTTCAACGGGAAGATTGGGCATACTCGAACTACGCTCTTTTGAAATGCCACCTCATGCTCAGATGTCCCTAGTACAGACTGTATTGCTACGTTCTCTGATTGCTTGGTTTTGGCGCGTACCTTATAAACATGATCTAGTTCGCTGGGGCACAGAACTACATGATCAATTTATGTTGCCCCATTATGTACGCGAAGACATGAAACAAGTCACTCAAGATTTACAAAGAGCGGGCTTCGGTTTTGATATGGAATGGTTAGACCCCTTTTTTGAATTTCGTTTTCCTCGCTATGGCAATACGATGGTCGACGGCATTGATATGGAATTACGTTTCGCTATTGAACCTTGGCATGTACTCGGTGAAGAAATGAGCAGCGCCGGCACCGCTCGTTATGTGGACTCATCGGTTGAGCGAGTACAAGTATTAGTGACAGGATTTAACCACGCACGTTATGTCATCTCCTGTAATGGTAGACGCTTACCCATGCGTAAAACCGCACGACACGGTGAATTTGTCGCTGGCGTACGTTATCGTGCTTGGCAACCGCCTTCTGCCTTGCATCCCACCATCGCACCTCATGTCCCCTTAGTATTTGATGTTATTGATACTTGGAATGGACGCTCTGTGGGAGGTTGTACTTATTATGTCGCTCATCCGGGTGGCCGTAGTTATGATGATTTCCCCGTCAATGATTATGCGGCAGAGACACGACGCATGACGCGCTTTTGGGATTACAACCATACACCTGGCGTTATTATTCGCCCCCCTTTGGCCAGCAGTCAAGTTTCTGCTTCTGAGCTACCTTTATTGACAACTTTTAGTGTGACTAATGCAGTCCCCAGAGCCATGTCACCACCTGCCGAAGAATTAAGTACTGAGTATCCGTTTACACTGGACTTACGTCATCGCAGTTGTTAATTAATCGAGCTTACAGAGACATTATGCCTATCTCTAAGCTAAAATGAGTCATGATTTAGTGCCCATATTGCAATTATCAGCGATGCAATATGCTCTCAGATTTGGCACATGATTGATAAATCATTAACGTAACTTGCATAACCTAAAAGAGAATACAACCATGACCTTGGAGATTTATAACAATGAGCGATAAATTAAAACTCCTGAAGCCAGCTACCTTGATACTAGACGACAAAAGTTATTCATTACCGACTTATATGGGAGTTGAAGGTGAAAGAGCCATTGATATTACTAAGTTACGGAATCAAACAGGCTATGTAACCCTAGATGATGGTTACGGCAATACAGGGGCGTGCGAAAGTGCCATTACTTATATTGATGGCGAAAAAGGCATACTTCGTTACAGAGGTTATCCTATAGAAGAATTGGCTGAACACTCTCGATTTGTCGAAGTCTCCTATTTATTACTATATGGTGAATTACCAAACAGTGAACAATTACTAAAATTTTCTACCCGTCTCAATGAATCCTCGATTATTCATGAGGATGTACATCATTTTTTTAATGGCTTCCCTCGCGGCTCGCACCCTATGGGCATACTAGCAACTATGGTCGCTTCATTATCTACTTTTTATCCCTTGCCAGATCAACTCGATGCGGATACCGAAGTACAAATTGTGGCTAACTTAGTGTCTCAAGTACGTACTATTGCCGCTTTTTCTTATAAGAAGTCGATCGGTGAACCTTTGGTTTATCCTTCGATTAAGTATAAATACACCAGTAATTTCTTAAACATGATGTTTTCTTCGCCAGTACGCGACTATCAACTCGATCATGATATCGTCCGTGCTATTGATATGTTACTCATACTACATGCCGATCATGAGCAAAATTGTAGCACTTCATCAGTGCGTACAGCAGGTTCTAGTATGGCTAATGTCTATGCGGTGATTACCGCCGGTATCGCTGCACTTTGGGGGCCGCGTCATGGCGGTGCAAATCAAGAAGTAATTAAAATGCTGGAACAAATCCATGCTGAAGGTGGCGATGGCACTGAGTTTATTAATCAAGCAAAAGATAAAAACTCTGGACGTAGACTGATGGGCTTTGGTCATCGCGTTTACAAAAACTTTGATCCTCGCGCTCAAGTCTTAAAGAAGCATTGCGACAAATTACTTAACAAGCCAGGCATTAATGATCCGCTACTGGATATCGCCAGACGTATCGAAGAAATTGCCCTCAATGATGATTATTTCATTTCTCGCAAGTTATATCCCAATGTAGATTTCTACTCAGGATTAATACTGCGTGCAGCAGGCATCCCCACTGATATGTTTACCGTATTATTTGCCATCGGTCGTATGCCAGGATGGTTGGCACATTGGCGCGAAATGATCCATGGTGAACAAGTGACCATTTATCGTCCTCGTCAGATTTATGTCGGAGAAACATTGCGTCATTACCAAGATATTAAACAACGAGTATAAGCGCAGCCATTTTGTCGGGTTACGCTATCGCTAACCCGACCTAAATTACTACATTACTGACGATGAGAACAACGCGTGCCGAACAACACTCCAATCCCAGATCATCAGTTAAATAGGCAATATTACGAGACGCAATTAGGCATACATGATGAAATGTATGGTGCTGAAAATAAAGCATTGCCTGATTGGCAGCGCCTTATGTCAACCTTGGAGGCTATGGGCAGTGAAAACCTGGAATTGCGCCGTAGAGAAGCTCAACGCTTATTACGTGAAAATGGCGTCACCTATAATGTCTATGGTGATGAGCAAAATCTGACTAGACCTTGGAAACTCGATCCTGTTCCGTTACTCATCAGCAGTGACGAATGGAGCATTATCGAAGCGGGTCTAAAGCAACGTGCCGAACTTCTCGATTTAATACTTAAAGATATTTACGGCAAACAAACGCTATTAAAGAATGGATTGTTACCGGCTGAGCTTATTTTTGGCCATGAAGGTTTTTTACATCCTTGTGTCGGCACACTTCAGCAGCAAAAACGACTACTGACCTTATATTCGGCAAATCTTGCTCGCGGCCCCAATGGGCGTATGTGGGTCTTAGATGATCGCACCCAAGCACCTTCTGGCTCAGGTTATGCTTTAGAAAATCGTACTGTCATGAGACGGGTATTTCCTGATATCTTTCGCGAAACCCACGTACTGCGCTTATCTGGCTTTTTCAAATCATTACGAAAAGGCTTAGTTGAAATTGCACCACATGGCAAAGAAGATCCTCGCATCGTAATACTGACACCGGGGCCACTCAACGAAACTTATTTTGAACACGCTTATCTAGCCGCTCAGCTAGGCTTTACACTAGTTCAAGGCGCAGATTTAACAGTACGTGATGGCAAAGTCTGGCTTAAATCATTAGCAGGACTACAAGCCGTCGACGTTATTTTACGACGCGTTGATGACTCTTTTTGCGATCCGCTGGAATTACGCAGCGGCTCACAATTAGGCGTTGCAGGTTTATTGGAAGCGGTAAGACGCGGCAATGTTGCCATCGCCAATCCTTTAGGTAGTAGTGTTTTAGAAAACCCCGGTCTACTTGCCTTTTTACCTCAATTATCCCGTTATTTTTTAAATCAAGATCTACAATTATCATCGG
Source organism: Methylococcales bacterium (assembly GCA_003584895.1). Lineage (GTDB taxonomy): Bacteria > Pseudomonadota > Gammaproteobacteria > Methylococcales > Methylomonadaceae > Methylobacter_C. Next base: position 2,624 of record QVQF01000067.1, on the reverse strand, counting down.
TAGCAACTTGGTGGTGTGGGCAACGCCTAGAACGTGACTTTGTGCTACAAAATTTAGATCGCTTAGTTATTAAACCTATCAATCGTAGCCTAGGCAATCATGCTGTATTTGGTGGACTATTAAGCCATCAAGAAAAAGAACAGTTACGTCGCCAAATCATGGCAAAACCTTATAGTTTTATCGGCCAAGAACAGGCTAGCTTTTCTACCTTACCTGCTTTTATCGATCATCAAATTGAACCCAGAAACGCCGTATTACGAAATTTTGTAGTCGCTAGCGACAATGATTATATGGTGATGCCTGGTGGATTAACGAGGGTTGCCCGCCAAAAAGATAACTTTATCGTATCCAATCAAGCCGGTGGTATCAGTAAAGACACGTGGGTATTAGCTTTAGAACCTGATAAACCCGTCAGTTTATGGCTACAACCTCGACGTAATCAATTAATTGATGCCATCATCGAGCCATTAACAAGTCGTTCAGCTGATAATTTATTTTGGGTGGGGCGACACCTTGAGCGCATAGAAGCCACCACTCGATTATTACGCACCATATTAAGCAAGCAACGAGAATCACTAGAATTTAAAGATCCACTTGATAATGATTGTCTAAAGGTATTTCTGCGGGCACTCACACTAGTGACTGTCACTTATCCTGGTTTTATTAAAGATGGAGCTCAACGGCTAAAAGCTCCCAATGAAGAATTGCTGTCATTGATTAAAGACAGTCATCGTAAAGGTTCATTATCGGCCAGTATACTCGCCTTTGTACAAGCGGCTTTTAGCAGTCGTGACTTATGGTCACAAGATACTTGGCGTAGTGTTGATAATATTCAACGGCGCTGGCAACAAAGCATCATTCATAATAAAAATCTTACACTTGAAAAACTACCCAAAGCACTCGATGATTTAATAACAGGCTTAGTCGCTTTTAGTGGCTTAACCAGTGAAAGTATGACTCGTGAAGCCGCTTGGTTAATGCTTGATAGTGGACGCAGACTAGAACGTGCCTTAACGCTCATTACCTTATTGCGCTCAACCGTTGCTTTGCGTCACCAAGTAGCCTTACAAAATCAGATACTAGAAGCCGTTTTAATTACTACCGATAGCTTAAGTATTTATCAGCGTCGTTATCGTTCCTTTATTCAATTACCTATGGTGCTTGCCTTATTGCTACTTGATGAAACTCATCCTCGTTCAGTCGCGTATCAACTGCATGAATTATCAAATCATGTAAACGAATTACCGCGGACAGTGGGGAAAAGTCAGCTTAGTGAGCAAGCTCGTTTACTGCTAAAAGCCTACACAGACTTACGTCTTTGTAATATCTCTGAATTATCACAACTTAATGAAAATGACGGCATCTACACGGCACTCGATCAATTACTCGCCAATACCACGGATTTATTATGGCGATTTGCCGATGTGATTGCTGAGGCTTATTTTAGCCATGCTCAAACCTCACAGCTGATGGTAGCCAATACCACTGAGGACGAACTTTGAAATACAGAATAACCCACACCACAGAATATCACTACAGCCAAGCAGTGGGTCTATGCCAAAATGAAGCACGATTACAACCGCGTAATTTTGGGCGTCAATACTGTGAAAGCAGTCGCTTTGATATATCACCGACACCCTCAGATTTTCGCGAGCGTCTGGATTTTTTCGGTAATCGTGTCGCTTATTTTGCTATTCAACAAGCCCATACGCAATTAAGCCTGACAGTCATCAGTGACGTCACGCTCTTTCCAAAACAAAAGCAATTGGGTTTATTTGACCAAATGAGTTGGGAACAAGTCCGAGATTTATTACAAGAACCGATCCCACCGATGCAAGCGCAAGCCCAAAGTCAACAAGGTCAAAGTCAAAACCAAGTGCAGCACCAAGATCATGCTCCGGACTTTTTTGATGCTCAGCAATATTTATTAGATTCACCTATGGTGGCAACATCACCAGAACTAGCCGATTATGCACGCAGCTCATTTCACCCTAATCGCCCCTTGCTGGAAGTTGTGCACGAATTAATGACGCGGATCTACAAGGATTTTACCTATGACCCAAACTTTACCACCATTGCCACACCGCTTTCAGACGTGTTGCATTTTCGTCGAGGCGTCTGTCAAGATTTTGCACATTTAGCCATTGCTTGCTTACGGGCTTATGGTATCGCTGCGCGTTATGTCAGTGGTTATGTTGAAACCATAGCAGAACCGGGTAAACAAAGGTTAGTAGGCGCGGATGCTTCACACGCTTGGTTTTCAGTTTATAGTCCACGCATCGGCTGGTTGGATTTTGATCCTACCAATAATACTGTCCCCTTAGATCAACATATCACGCTAGCCTGGGGACGTGATTATGCCGATGTAACACCCCTTAAAGGCATTGCTTTCGGTGGTGGTCAGCATACGCTATCGGTGTCAGTGGATGTTTTGAGGCTGGAATAAATTTTGGAGTACTGAGCTTCAGCTATTGCTTTATAACTGACGTTACGTAGTAACGTCGCTTTACTCTCGTTTGCCGCGCTGAGCACCGCAGATTTTGTTGGGATTAGCCCGAAGGGGCGCGGCATGAATGCCGCGCGTCGGTAGGAGGGCAGGATGCCCTCTCTATCGCCCCCCCCCC
>QVQF01000139.1 GCA_003584895.1 Methylococcales bacterium | reverse complement strand
CCTCTGTGCCTACCCATAGAGCATGGCGCAATCCCACAGGCGCCACTCCCTAACCTGATGTGTTTTTTCAATTGATAGGTTTCTAGTGGCTCGATCGTCACCAGGAGTCCTCTCATGCCCTGGATCCTAGATCAAGGCGCGTGGCTATGGACATCAGGACTCCAACGGCCTGCTGGCTATGGTTGTTCTTGCTGAGTCACATGGTCCAGGCGCGCCTTCAGGCGTTCAAAGGGCAGGGTCCCTTCCCCGGAATCATCGAGCCCACTTCGCCTCAGCGACTGAATGGCCATCGTGAACACACCACCGAACCTTTCACAGATATCACATCCTTGGAGGTGAGCCATTACCTGGTCTCGCCGCTCGGAAACCAGCTCTCCATCCAAGAAATCGGACAATTCCGCTAGAACCTCGCCGCATCGAATTCCGCCCACCTGCCGCTCAATGGCCATGACGCTCTCCTCGCAAGTGGGCGACGAATCGTAATCGCGCCCTGTGCAGGCGACTTTTTAGGGCTGGCAGGCCTAGGTCAAGCAAGCGGGCACAATCCTCGTTTGAAAGCCCTTCCACTTCGCGCAGTATCAGGAGTTCTCGGTCTTCCACTGTTAGCTGAGCAAGGGCTCGATCCACTTCATCCTTCATCAGAAAGGCGTCAAGGGGATCCAAATCCGCACCCCACCCGGCCACTTCCCCAAGTTCCGCCATCGTTTCCATTCGCTCAGGTTCTCCAGCTCTTCCTCTGAAGTGCCGGTAGACTGCGTGCCGAGCGATGGATAATAACCATCCAAGGGCTGGGCCTTCCCCTCGGAAGGAGGCTGCATGCCTCCAAGCCGAGAGGAATGTCTCCTGTAACGCATCTTCAGCTGAACTCGGATCATGCGTGAGTGAACGCACAAACCGCCAAACGGCAGACCGATGACGGACCACGAAGGCCTCGAAAGCATTCGCATCTCCGCTGGCCGCTTGTAAAAGGAGTTGGGAATCCCCGATCAATGAGCCTTCACGCTGCAAGTGCTCCATCCGAATATGGTATACAGCGGGCAGGATCCCAGCAAGCCAGTGACCAGCGGCACGAGGCCCAGGTAGGCCCAGGGGGTCTTGGGGCCGACAAAGGCTAGGGATAGCACGCCAAGCCCAAGGAACGTGCGCAACACACGTTCCACGGGATGTTCGTTGTTAGGCAGCAGGTTCGACATAGTGGCTCCAGTCCTAGAGGGCTCCGATCGCCTCATCTAGGAAGAGTCTGGTGCTCGTGGAAAGGATTCACCATAAGTGCGATATTTCTTTCAGCCGCACCAATTCAATCCCGACTAGTCAACTTATGGTCATCCATCTGGCCACCTGCTTACTGATCGGCTCCCCCCCTCGCCCGAGCCTTCCGCACTTCAAAGCCTTCGTCGAATCAGCCTACGGCCTCCCGGTGGTGATCGGTAGTCATCCCATTCCCCAGAAATACATGGACCGCCACGAGAAGCTGCCCTTCTGGCAGGACAACAAGATCTCCGAAATGGCGAAGCCCCTGCTAGACGAGGCCAGGGAGATCAAGGTTGCCTAAAACTGACCATGTGGCAGGGCAGCGGACGGCGCTGAGGCGGGCCACACCGGTTTTCGCTTCTGCATGAAGGCGTCGATGCCTTCCCCGGCATCAGCGCACATCATGTTGCAGGCCATGGTTTCGGTTGTCAGTTCATAGGCACCCTCAAGGCCCAACTCCAGTTGCTGGTAGAACGCCTGCTTGCCCATGGCGATGGCGGAAGCCGATTTGCCGCAAATCGAATCGGTGAGTTGCTTCACCTCGGCATCCAGTCGGTCCAGTGGCACCACTCGATTCACTAGACCGCGGTGCTGTGCTTCAGCGGCATCGATGAAATCCCCGGTCAGGAGCATTTCCATGGCCTGCTTGCGTCCCATGTTCCTGGCCAAAGCAACCGAGGGACTGGCACAGAACAGTCCGACGTTGATCCCGGATACCGCAAATCGGGCAACATCTGCAGCCACAGCTAGGTCGCAGGTGGCCAGAAGCTGGCAGCCAGCAGCAGCGACAGCATGGATGAGCGCAATCACGGGCTGCGGCATCTGCACAATGGTCAGCATGACCTTGCCGCACTGGGCAAAGAGCTTTTGCATGTAGTCCATCCCGTGGTTAGCGCGCATCTGCTTCAAATCGTGTCCGGGCGCAGTAGGCCTTACCGGCGCCCGCGATCACCACCACGCGCACCGAGGCTTCCTGGGCGATGGCATCCAGTGCATGCTGCAGTTCAGTGAGCAGTTCTGTCGAAAGGGAATTATCTGGACCTACTTTTTCGTAGGTTGACGCTCTGGCCCGGTTGCGCAAAGTGGTGCGCCCACCGCTCATTGCCACCTTCGTCGGAGTCGTGGCCCTCGGCATTGTGCTGGTGGGTTATCTCTTCAACGCCATTCTCTAGGGAGTTCCCATGCTCATCGAAGTCTTCGGTCCTGGTTGCATGAAGTGCCAGACCATGGAGAAGCACGCCAAGGAGGCTGTGGAGCAGTCCGGCGGGGAGCACCAGGTGGTGAAGATCACCGACTACGCCGCCATGGCCAGCCGAGGCATCCTCAGCACCCCTGCGCTTGCCCTGGATGGCCAGCTCAAGTTTCAGGGTCGGGTCGCCAGTTCTAACGAGATCCTAGCCCTTCTTATGGATTGAAGCTATTGGCGAGTCGCTGGCGCACTGACACTAAATGGAAGAATCAGCACAAGATCACTCCAATGGATCGGCCATGAAACCCATTTATTACGGTATGGAGGACGATTCCAGACCTTGACGCCTGGGGTTATATCCACTTGGGTTAACCGGGTGTTTTTGAAAGGCTTATCTGAACCTCCCGTTAGGCCTAGGTCAAACGAAGACGTTCCTTTATCCCGGGGGCAGCACCTCGGCTTACTTCCAATTCTACTCCCCCCGCCAGACGAACATGTAGACGGCCTGAATCGCCAGCGCGGACGCCAACGATGGCCTCGGGGCGGATCAGCAAATGGCGGTGGCCACGGACCACACAGTCGCCTAGAACCGACTCGGCTTCGGCAAGAGTTTTCCAAGTGGTGCGAAGGCGCTCACCCGCAAAGGCCCAGACAGAACCCTCCTCGAATACGAAGTGCGTCACCCTATTGAGATTCACTAGAACCAGACCCTCGCCAGCCTTGACTGGGATGCGGGTGGGGCCAATGGGGCGAGCCCCCCATTCGCGCCCAGACTGAGTTCGAAGCCTCTGGAGTGTGGCCGCCAGCCGGTCCGCCGTGACCGGTTTCAGGAGGTAGTCTGTGGCAGCGTGCTCGAAGGCACGCACAGCATGCTCAGCGTAGGCCGTCACGAATACCACAGGAATAGGCTGGGGCAGTTCTGCTGCAACATCCAACCCAGTAAGTCCTGGCATTTGGATATCAAGAAATAGTGCATCCACATCCTCGCCTCGGGATAGCCACTCCAGGACAGATGGGCCGTCCTCTAGTTCGGCAACCACCTCGCAGCCAGCCTCTCGGAGCAATCTGGTCAATCTGCGCCGGTTGAATGGCTCATCCTCAGCTACAAGGACTCTCAGAGAATTGGCGCTCATCCCATCACCTTGAGCCTCAGACTGGCCACGGTCCAGTCCCCCTCACGTCCGAGGCGGAGCGACCCCTCGGGGGCTCCCAGCAGACCAAGTCGCTCACGCAGATTCCGCAGACCGTGGCCCTCCTCTCCGCTTATTTCGTTTGGCGCTGGACCAGTGTTGACAACCCGGACAAGGAGCCAATCACCTTCACGGGTGACCGTTACATCAAGTTCGCCGCCACCTACTGCCTTTGATACACCATGCTTCAGTGCGTTCTCCACCAATGGCTGAATCATAAGGGGAGGAACTTCTAGGGAATCCAGAGCCTCCGACCAGTTCCAGATTTCGCGGAGGCGATGTCCAAGACGGAGGCGTTCCAAGGATAGGTGCAATTCGACCAGTCTGCGCTCGTCTCCCAGGGGAGCTACCAGGCGCGAGCCATGGTTGAGAAGTGCCCGCAGCAATTCTGAGAGATTCACCAGAGCGGCTTCTGCGGCAACTGGATCCTCTCGAACCAATTCAGTCAGTCCCCCAATGGCGTTGAATAGGACATGAGGATTCATCTGGCCCTGGAGCACCCTTGCCTGGGCCTCCTTCATTGCTGTGCGAGATGCCTCCTCCTGGAGTTCGGCCCGCTCGCGGTCCGCCAGGATCCAGCCCAGCAATAGGCCGAAGCAGAGGTGGGCCACTCCAAGGGCCCAGAGTCGAGGATGGATAGGAAGAATCCCCGTCTCGTCCATTTGAGGACCCATACCCTGACGGGGCCCTCCCCGTCCCATCATGCCCATACCTTGATGGGGCCCGCCCCGGCCCATCATCCCAGAACCACGGCCCATGCCAGGACCCATGCCAGGACGCAAGCCCCACCATGGCATCGGCTCGCCTGTGGTTCCCAGCAATAGAAGGACGCCGAGGGTGATTACGGTCATCCAGGGCAGGGCCTGCATCGCTCCACGCAAATTACTGGCCATGGGGGCATCGTCACCGGTCCATTGCCAGGGTAGTGGCGCGAGAATCAGAAAGAGTGCCACCCACATGGAAGGGGCCAGGATATCGGCGAGGCTTGGGCCGGGAAGCCCCATGAGCATCCTCGTGCCATTCCATACCAGTCCGAACAATACTGCGGCACCCCAGGTTCTGGGGCGCCGCGTACGTTGCCAGGTGGCCTGGACGACTAATGAAATGCGCATGGGTAATCAGGATAGCGGTTGTTGGATCCTTACGTGGGCTCTACCGATTTGGGCAATCGGGGTTCATGCCAGGGCCGTTGCCCCTACCCATGCCGGAGCCATACCCCCTACCCATGCCAGGGCCATACCCTTGCCCCATGCCGCGTCCGCCGCGGGACCTCATGCCCATCGAACCAGCCTCGAACTGTGTCTTCTGTTCGGGCGTGAGGAGGGGCAGGATTTCCTGATGCACGGCTCGGTGTTCGAGCATCAGGTCGAATTGGGAGGCGGAGGCCTTCTCATGAAGGACCCGGAGGGCCTTGGCATCAGTGGATGCCGTCCTCATGGCCTCGCGCAAGGCCTGGTGTGCAGCCTGAAGAGCGTTTGCCTTGGTCTCGATGGCTGCCGCGTGACTACCGTGGATGGCCTGGACCTTGGATTGCTGAGCCTCGGTGAGATTCAGCCCCATGAATCCGCCACGACCCATCCCGCGACCAGGGCCATAGCTACCACAACCGGGACCATTGTTACCGCGACCAGGACCAAATCCAGCCCCACAGCCCTGAGCTTGAAGGGATGGACTGAGTGTCAACAGAGCCGCGCCGATGGCGGCAAGAGGAAGGAAATGGTTGCGCATGAAAACCTCCAGGAATTAGGGCGGGTCATCCGTCCACAACAGGAGACACGATCATTGGCTTGTAAAGTAAGCCTATCCCTCTGAATGCAGATTCGGAGGGTCGGTTGACAGATTTAATGGGTCGAAAAGCAATCCTTCTGGCCTGAGGACCAAGGAGATTAGAAGGTGTAGGGTATTCCTGCTGTGCATTTGCAAAATCCCCCCCCCTGACCTACACCCCTGCTTCGACAGATCTGCACCCGGGACACATCCCGCAAGCGCAAACCCTGCCCTGGTCTCAGCAAAATGCTTTTGACGGCTCTCGAGCACTTCGTCTCTTGGGACCATCAATCATCAGGGCCAAGAAGTTACCTCACGGCAATTCAGGTTTCATGCAGGCTTACCGGAAGGACAAGGTCAACTCGGCTAATTCAACTAAAGCTTCAAAATTCCCTACTTGCGCTTCTGCATAAATGCGTCAATGCCTTCGCGGGCATCAGCGGTCATCATGTTGCAAGCCATCGTTTCGGTTGTCAGTTCATAGGCACCCTCAAGGCCCAACTCCAGTTGCTGGTAGAACGCCTGCTTGCCCATGGCGATGGCGGAAGCCGATTTGCCGCAGATCGAATCGGTGAGTTGCTTCACCTCGGCATCCAGTCGGTCCAATGGCACCACTCGATTCACTAGACCGCGGTGCTGTGCTTCAGTGGCATCGATGAAATCCCCGGTCAAGAGCATTTCCATGGCCTGCTTGCGTCCCATGTTCCTGACCAAAGCAACCGAGGGAGTGGCACAGAACAGTCCGACGTTGATCCCGGATACCGCAAATCGGGCAACATCTGCAGCCACAGCCAAGTCGCAGGTGGCCACAAGCTGGCAGCCAGCAGCAGCAGCAACACCATGGATGCGCGCAATCACGGGCTGCGGCATCTGCACAATGGTCATCATGACCTTGCCGCACTGAGCAAAGAGCTTCTGCATGTAGTCCATGCCGTGGTTAGCGCGCATCTGCTTCAAGTCGTGTCCGGCGCAGTAGGCCTTACCGGCGCCCGCGATCACCACCACGCGCACCGAGGCTTCCTGGGCGATGGCATCCAGTGCATGCTGCAGTTCAGTGAGCAGTTCTGTCGAAAGGGAATTAAATTGCCCTGGTCGGTTCAGGGTCAGCGTCGTCACACCGTCCGCGTCATGCCGCAAAAGGACTGGTTCATTCTCGGTGATGGGGGGGGTACTCATGGAAGGCTCCTCGTGGAACTCTGGAATGGTCCAACATAACTTGCATTCGGGCTCCGGGTCCGCCTCGCCCGATCTGATTATCAGCCAGTAGCAGATTGCACTGAGAACTCTTACCGCCTCTGATCCAAGGGTAAAAGTTCTGCCCGTGCCAAGGATTGGTTGCCTTCCCCCGGAGATTGATCGGGCGGGTCCACCTGCCAAAAAATGATTGAATTTATAATTATTTTTTAACCAATTAGTCATATACTTGTTTTCAAATACCCATCCCCAACCTACCGGAGGCTTCATGTCTCGACCCCGCGTACTCGTACTCGGTGCTGGTGTAGCCGGCCACACTGCCGCGGCCTTCCTCAAGAAGTGGCTGGGCAAGGAGGCCGAGATCACCGTCATCTCCCCTCGCCCTGACTACAACTGGATCCCCTCCAACATCTGGGTTGGGGTGGGTCTACTGAAGCCCAGTCAGGTCATGTTCCCACTCAAGCCCGTCTACGCACGCAAGGGCATCACCTTCTATCAGGCTAAGGCCACCACCCTCCACCCAGAGGGGGAAGGTGAAGATGCCACCCCGTTTGTGGAAGCCGAGTCCACCGAGGAAGGGCGCATGGGGGAGCTGCTCAAGGTCCCCTATGACTACCTGATCAATGCAACCGGCCCCAAGCTGGCCTTCGAAGCCACGCCCGGGCTGGGACCGAAGGGGCACAGTCTTTCGGTGTGCACGGCTCCCCACGCCCTGGAAGCCTCCTTGGCCCTGGATGAGGCTGTCGCGCGGATGAAGAAGGGCGAGCGCCAGCGCTTCCTCGTGGGCACGGGGCACGGCACCTGCACCTGCCAGGGCGCCGCCTTCGAGTACATCGTGAACCTCGAGTTCGAACTGCGAGCGAGAGGCGTCCGGGATCTGGCTGACATCACCTACCTGACCAATGAGTTCGAGCTGGGTGATTTCGGCATGGGTGGCATCCACATCCGCCGAGGAGGCTTCGTCACGCCGAGCAACATCTTCACCGAATCCCTCATGGCCGAGCGTGGACTCCGCTGGGTGACCCAGGCGCATGTAAAGAGGCTGGAACCGGGCTGCGCCTACCTCGAATTTCTCAATGGCGAAGAAGGTGAGGAGCGCTTTGATCTGGCCATGCTCTTGCCCCCATTCAAAGGTGTCGGGTTGAAGGCGCTGGATCGCCAGGGCCAGGACATCTCAGAACGCCTGTTCGCGCCCTCGGGCTTCATGAGGGTCGACGCTGACTATCAAGCCAAACCCTTCGAAGATTGGATGGCTTCTGATTGGCCGCGCACTTACCAGTCGCCGGCGTATAAGAACATCTTCGCAGCAGGAATCGCCTTCGCTCCACCGCATCCTGTGTCGCAACCCCGCCAGAGCCCCAATGGCACGGTCATCACCCCGGCCCCCCCGCGCACCGGAATGCCCAGTGCCATGATTGGTAGGGCGGTGGCACGTAGCATTTACGGCATGATCTATGGTTCTGATACGCCCATGAGCACGGCATCCATGGCGGAAATCGGGGCTGCCTGCGTCGCATCGGCAGGGTCGAATCCGTTCCGTGGAACGGCAGCGTCCATCACGGTCTTCCCCATCGTTCCAGACTATGAGCGCTACCCGGAATTCGGGCGGGACCTGAACCACACCTTTGGAGAAATCGGACTGGCCGGACACTGGATCAAAATCCTGCTCCACCATCTGTTTCTCTACAAAGCGAAGATGCTGCCCTTCTGGTCTTTCATTCCGGAGTGAATCATGCCGACCAAAGCCACTCCCTTCGACCAAGGCCGCAAGGCCCAAGGCGTGTTCGCCACCAAACCCACAGATTTCACCAAGTCCCTACGGACCAACATTCTCTGGCAGGTGATCCGGTTCATCGTGATCAACCTCAAAATGATCAGGATCATTCGGAAGAGCCACCACTGAAGCGGGGCGCAGCAACTCTCAAGCCACCAAAGCGGCCCTCTCTTCTGTGGTGATTCCAGAAGTGGGATGCCGCCATGACACCCGTCCTGGGGTTTCCGTAGCTTCAGCCCAAGAGCGACCGGATGCGTTGCCAAGTGCCAATGTTATAGACCTCCTTGAAGCCCTTTTGTTTCAGAACGGATACGGCAGAACCACTGCGGACCCCTGAGGCACAGCAGACAAGCACCGGCTTGGATGGATCCAGCTTTTTGATCTGCTTTTCGAGTTCATCCAAAGGGATATTGATCGACTTAGGATGGGCCGCTGCCTTGTATTCAGCCTTGGAACGCACGTCCACGATCTGCGCTCCACGGGCCAGTGCGGCTTTCACATCAGCCGCTGATGCGGACCGGCGACTCCAGAGGAGGTAGCCTATTGCCGCAATGGGAATCAGATAGATCCAATTCTCCAACATCAGGCACCAGCCTTTGCGAGCGCATCCAGTAGGACATGGACCGACTGGACTCCGACCATCCGGTCCATGACCTGTCCTTCCTTGATGACCATGAGTGTCGGAATGTTTCGCACGCCAAACTGGGACGCAAGCCCTGGTTCTTCATCCACGTTGACCTTCGCCACAATGGCCTTCCCGTCCACCCCCTTGGCGACCTCATCAAGGATGGGCCCCTGCATTCGGCAAGGACCGCACCAGGGCGCCCAGAAATCGATAAGGAGCGGCGCGCTCTGGGCCATGGCCTTCGGGAACGCGCCGGACGTGAGATGAATGACCTGGGACATACGAACTCCTTCAATCATGAAAATTCTGGATGGGCCATCCAAGCACCGAGGTTGTGCGCGGCATACCCGAGGGGCCTTAGATACTCCATCGCCATCGCGCTACGGGCACCGCTGGCACAACAGAGAAGCAGGGGACGGTCTTTGGGCAATTTTTCAGCGGCCAGGACTGGGATAAGGTGGAGCGGTAGATGCAAACTACCCGGGGCGTGACCAGCGGAGTATTCCTCCTGGGATCGGACATCCACCACCAAGGCCCCCTGGTCTAGGAGTGTGCGGGCATCGTGCTTTGATATAAATCCATTCACGTTCTACCTTCCAATGGCCCAGATCAGGCCCATGAATGCGCCATAGCTGATGCCGCGGATTGGAGTTGCTGTAAGGGGACAGGAACCTGTGCTGCAGCCAACGAGTCGGTGCCACCCGTAGCCAAGGGCCCCGCCCGCGATAAGACCGAGTGCAATACGAATGGCAGCGGCCTTCATCGGGAGCACCCGACCCCGGGTCCCTCAGGAACACCCAGTTTGCGGAGAATGGTCGACATCAGGCACCAGTTGGTGATACCACTCTGGAGGAGGTTCAGACCCACGAAAATGGTGAACCAGACCCAGTAGGAGCTGTGAATCTCGGAAAGGATGAGGCTCACCAGGATAAGGGAGCCCGCTACGATGTGGACAATTCGATCGATGTTCATTGATGCCTCCTATTCTTCAACGGCATGATTGGAAGCCTCGCGCTGGAGGTCAGCAGCGCGACCACGACGAGCGACGAGATAATAAAGAACCGGAATGGAAGGCACGGAAAGTAAGGTTGCCGCAACCGATCCGGCCATCAAGCTGATGGCAAGTCCCTGGAATATGGGATCAGCCAGCATGACCAGCGAGCCTACGATTACGGCTGCCGCGGTGAGCAGGATTGGCCTGAACCGCACGACACCCGCCTCTTCCACAGCCAGGGCCAGGGGCATGCCTTCTCGAAGCTTCAGCTCAATGAAGTCCACCAGGATGATGCTGTTGCGGACAATAATGCCCGCTCCAGCGATGAACCCGATCATGCTGGTGGCCGTGAAGAAGGCTCCAAGTAATCCATGAGCCGGAATGATGCCAATGAGAGAAAGGGGAATCGGCACGAGGATGACCCAGGGAATCTCGAAGCTTTCGAACCAGCCCACCACCAGTACGAAGATGAGCACAAGGACAGCCGCGAAGGCCATCCCGAGGTCCCGGAAAACTTCGAGGGTGATGTGCCACTCTCCATCCCACTTGATAGCCAGGGATTCCGTATCCTCAGGATGTGCCAAACCCAGGCGCGGTACGGTGCCTCCCCCGGTTCCCTTCATGGCATCGATCTTCTTGTTCAGGGCTGCCAAAGCATATACAGGGCTTTCAATGGCGCCGGCCAGGTCGGAGAAGACGTAGGTCACTGGCATGAGGTTCTTATGCATGATGACTGCTTCTTCAAATCCCTCTTTCACCGTCACGAGTTCCCGCACGGGCACCATGCCCCTGGCACCTGGAACGGTAAGTTGGAGAATCTGGTCAAGTCGTTGCCGTTTTTCGGGGGCTAGTTGCACCACCACAGGCACCTGGCTGGAGCCTCTGAGCACATGGAAGGCCCCTGCCGTATGGCCATAGCCCGCCATGTAGAGGGTCTGGATCACGTGCGCGGGGGCCACACCATGAAGGGCCGCCTTTTCCCGGTCCAGCACGAGGCTGATCTTGGGGCTGGTCGGGTTGAGGGTCGAGTCCACGTCTACGATGCCGTCCACGGTCTTGAACGCCTTGAGAACCTCGGTCGCGAGGCGCGTCCGTTCGGCCTCGGTGGGACCATAGACCTCAGCCACGATGGTGTCCATGACCGGGGGGCCGGGCGGAATTTCCACCAGCTTCATCCGGGCCCCGGCAGGCTTTGAAATCTTCTCCAATTCGGGGCGGAGGCGGACCACGATCTCGTGGCTTTGCTCCTTGCGATCATGCTTGGACACCAGGTTGACCTGGATGTCCACCATCTCGGCCTCTTGCCTAAGGAAGCTGTGCCGAACCATGCCCACGAAGGTGAAGGGTGCGGGCTCACCGGCATAGACCTGGACATCCTTGACCGTAGGCTCCTTCAACAAGCGGCGGGCGATGTCCTGACCCACGGCAACGGCGTCCTCCTTAGGAGTGCCTACGGGTAGGTCCATCTGAACCATGAACTCCGACTTGTTGTCGAAGGGCAGCATCTTGACCTTTACCACCCCCAGGCCCACGAGAGACATGGCACCTAGGAGGAGCACCACAACTCCTCCGAAGAATCCCCAGCGGACCGTTGGATTGAAAAGCAAGGCCCGGATGATCTTGCGGTAGAGCGCAGAAAGTTTCGTATCCGGAGCCACTTCAGGGTTTTTATCCTGCCAGTCGTGGACTGGCTCAGGAGAGGCAGTCTCTGGTGTTCCCGGATGGAGACCCGACTCATCGGTTTCCGGCAGGTGCGCTTCCTTCCTAAACAGGATGAGGCTCGCCCAAGGGCTGATGACGAAGGCGATAACCAGGCTGAAAATCATGGCCACGCTGGCGCCCACCGGAATGGGACGCATGTAGGGGCCCATGAGACCGCGCACGAAGGCCATGGGCAAAATGGCAGCGATCACGGCAAATGTGGCGAGGATGGTGGGATTGCCCACCTCGTCAACGGCCTCCACCACCACCGTGGCGAAGCTCTTCCGGGGCCCGGGCAGATGCATGTGGCGGTGGATGTTCTCGACCACCACGATGGCATCGTCAACCAGGATGCCAATGGAGAAGATCAAAGCGAACAGCGTGACGCGGTTCAGGGTGTAGCCAAAGAGGTAGGTGATCAGAAGGGTAAGGGCCAAGGTGACGGGAACGGCCACGCCAACCACCACCGCGCTGCGCCATCCCATCGCCAGGAAGATCAGGGCGATGACGCTGAGTGTCGCGATCAGTAGATGCTCGATCAGCTCATTGGATTTGTCGCCTGCGGTCTCACCATAGTTGCGAGTGACCGTGACCTTCAGGCCCCGGGGAATCAGGTTGCCTCGAAGGGCCTCCACCTTCCTGAGCACCTGTTCAGCCAGCGCGGTTGCATTGGTGCCAGCCCGCTTGGAGAGCGTGATGCTGACGGCAGGTTCGAAGCCGGCCTCGCCTGCGCCGGCAAAGAGCACGATCGGCGGTTCCGACTCTGGTGCATCGATGACACGAGCCACATCCGCAAGGTAGATGGGTTTCTGATTCCGAACCCCCACCACGAGTCGCTTCAGCTCCGAGGCCTGCAGGATATACCCGGTAGCTTCGAGTTCTGTCCGCTTTCCATGATCGATGAGGGCACCCGCAGGCAGTTGGGCTTCTGCCGCCTGCAAGGCTGGCTGGAGTTCAGCCACGGTAAAGTTGAGGGATCGCAAGCGGTCCGGATCGGGTTCGATGCGCACCATCCTGCGGGCGCCTCCAGTGACCTTGACCTGGGCCGTGCTGGGTACATCTGACAACTCACGCGCCATCACCTCTGCCATCGTTCGGAGCTGGCCTGGGGCTTCCCCTTCGCCATGAAGGGTCAGCACCATGAACGGTACGTCATCGATGGTCTGAAGCTTGATAATCGGCTTCATGGCCCCTGGTGGAAGCATCTGGGGGTTGGCCGCCAATTCCTGGTAGATCTTGACCAGGCTGGGTTCCTGAGGCTCGTTTACCTTGAAACGCACGGTAATGAGTGCCATGCCAGGACGACTCATGCTGTAGAGGTATTCGACCCCGGAAATGCCCCAGAGGCGGCGTTCCATCGGTGCCGTGACCTGGCTCTCGATCTCCTTCGGACTTGCACCGGGATAGGGAATGTAAAGGTCCACCATCGGCACGATGATCTGGGGCTCTTCCTCGCGGGGCGTAATCACCACTGCGAGGATGCCCAGCATCAAGGATGCTAGGACGATCAGGGGTGTCAGCTTGCTACGCAGAAAGCTCTTGGCGAGCTTACCTGCCAATCCCAGTTTGGGCTCACTTGCCATGGCTCACCCCACGAGACAGGTCAATGGGCTGACCATCTTGCAGAGCCCCGGGGGTATCGATGATCCTTTCGCCGGATTTCAGCCCGGAACGTACAGGAAGGTAGCTGCCTGCCCCTTCACCCAGGGAGATCCAGCGAAGTTCTGCTCGATCATCCTTGGCAATAAACACGCCCGTGAGTTCACCCCGCTGGACCAGTGCACTGCGGGGCACCGAAAGGCCTTCAACGGCCTCGCCTGCAACCATGATTCGTGCAAAGGAGCCCTGTCTGAGTCCCTTCGGCTTGATGACCTTTGCTCGCAGGGTTCCCTTGTGGCTGTATGGGTCTCCCCCGGGCGCCATTCCCGTGATCTGAGCTTCGCCTTGCACACCTTCAGATTCGAACTTCACCTTGGCGCCGGCTTTCAAGCCCTTGGATTCCTGCTCAGACAAGGTCGCAACCAATTCCTGCTCACCGTCTCCCACCAGTTCAAGAAGAGGCATTCCAGGCCCAACGAAGTCACCTTCGTTCACCTTTCGCGACTGCACGACGCCCGAAAACGGTGCCCGAATCTGAGTGTATGCAATGTTGGCTTTCAATGCATCCACCCCAGCCTGGGCCTGGGCCACCTGGGCCTGGACCTGCTCCAATTCTGAAATGGTGCTGGCCTTCAGAGCCTGGAGGGCTTGGATGCGGCGATGATGGGCCTGGATCGTTGCAAGGCCGGTCTCCGCAGCCTTGAGTTGACCCTGCAGATCCTCGTCCCCCAGAGAGAGGAGAAGGCTACCTGCGGCCACCCGCTGGCCTTCCTGGACCAGGACACGCCGCACCTGGGCGGCCATGCGGGTCGACATCATCGCGGTGCGAGTTGATTGCAAGGTGGCGGCGACCCAGGCACCACCATCTGGTGAGCCCTGGGCCACCAGGGTGACGGCAACCTTGGGAAGTTCTTTCGCCTCGGAATGATCCTCTTTATGGCCACAGGCCAAGGTTCCGAAGAGCGTTCCGGCCAGAGCCAGGGAGAAAATGGCGGTCTTCATGGATTCACTCCTTCAATGGGGTTTCCGGTAGCCAGATCAAGGCCGGCGCGATTGACGCGAAGTTCGAACAAACTTTGGAGAATGAGGGTGTGAGCTCCTTGGATGGCGGCTTCGGCATCCAGTACATCGATGAGAGGTGCGAGTCCCTCCTTGTGTCGAGCCTCACGTAGCCGTTTGGACTCCTCAGCCGCCGCTAGGGCCTCCTTGGCAGCAGAATATTTCGCGCCCGCGGCAATAACTGCTTCTTTGGCAACCCTGACTTCGTGCTCAGCCTGTTGCTGCTTGAAGTTACGCATCTCGATTGCCGCCCGTTCCTGGGCCCGCGCCGCCTTGGCCTTGGCCACATCTGGAGCGGAAAAGACCTTCCACTTCACGCCTACCGCAGCCCAGGTCCAATTGCCCTTTTCCGACCAGGAATGGTGCAGGGTTCCGGCCCCAAGCTCCAGTCCAACCTCAGGGAGAGTGTTGCCCCTGGCGGCCTTGGCGCCTTCCCCAGCGGCCTTGGCTTGCAGATCAGCAGCAATCAGGTCCCCGCGGTAAGCGGTGGTTGGTAATGGTGCGGTTGTGATGGGTTCCAACGAAGTGGCCAGCGGACCTTCCACAGGACCAGATCCGGTTAGCAACCCCAACCCCGAGCGCGCAGAGTGAACCTGCTTGAGGACCTCAGCCTTCTGGGCATCGGCCTGGGCATGGTAGGCCTTGAGACGCTGCAGCTCCGATTCAAGCATGAGGCCCTGATTCACACGGGCCCCGACGAAATCCTCCATACCCTGAATCCACAAGCGGGTGTCATTCACCCACTTCAGGGCCTGCTCAGCCACCTGGGTGCCGAAGTAGGCTTCCACCACCATCTGAGCGGTCTCCTGCTTCCGTCTTTCCTGGCTGGCCAATTCAGCTTGGGCCATGTATTCGCCTGCCCGCTTGGCAGAGCTAATGCGGCCTCCGGTATATAGGGCCTGCTGGATCACAGCGGAGCCACCATAGGCACCAATGGCATCGGGGTGATTCAAGCTCGCAGGGTTAAAGTCCATCGCCCCGATTCGAGCCTGATTCAGCTTGATGCCGAACGCCATCATGGGTTCGTTCGTCTGCACGCCTTGGACATTGAGGGTGAGGGTTGGCAGCCTGAGATCTCTGTAGCCATCGGCCTCAGCCCGGCGGCTATCAACCATGGCCTGGCCAGCCTTGAGGCCGGCCTGATCGGTCCATGCCTTCCGAATCGCCGCAACCACGGATAGTGGTTCCTGGGCCGAGAGGCTTGTTCCAGCCACGATCAAAGAAGCCAGCAAGTACCTTCTATTAATTCTCATAGAGATTCACTCCAGTCAGAAACGAACGTCAGTCAACGAAGGGCTTGGTAAGTCGATTTGGCTCGAGAACTCACATGCCCACAGACCAGGTCGCAGAGGTTGGACACCAGTGGCTGGACGAGGGAGTAATAGACGGTGTTGCCGTCAGGATCCCGCTTCACCAGACCGGACCGCACCAAGCAGGAGAGATGCTTCGAAGCATTGGCTTGGTTGAGTCCCGCCTTCTTTGCCACGGCACCCTGGCTTAAGGGCTCACTGGCATTGAGTAGGGTCCGGAGCACCTTCAACCGGGAGATATCACCGAGGGCACTGAAGAGCCCGCTTACTTCTTCGATCATCGGGTCGGTGAGGTTATGAGTCATAGACAACTCCATAACCAAATGATTATCCAGATTTCGTTCATGTCAAGATGCTTTTATGCTTTTTCAGGAATTTTCCTCAAAAATCAATCCAAAGAATCGATGTCGTATTTTCCTAATTCGTCTGTTATTGTTGTTTTTATTAATACTTATTCATGTGCCAAAAAATCAAGGCCGTGCCTCCCTTGGCCTCGGGATGTCCAACGAGCCTGGAGGACCTCCCAGTCCCTCGGCTGTCTCCATCGACATCCCTTTCGCCTCGAACGATGGGTTCCGGACCGGTTTTCCCCCAGGTCGAACTTCGTGGGAACCAAATAGAAATCGAACTCATTTGAGTCCCAGAGTGCTATCTGTGAAACCGGAGGTCACCGTGCCACGGGGTATGTTGAAAACGTCATTGTTGGTCGTTGGCAGCCTGAGTGCCGGTGAGGCGCCTGAAGGCCTGCCATCCATTCCGGCCGAAGTTTCGATCAGGCTGGCTCCGCATTCGAGCGGCATTCTGTCGGTGGTCAAGCTCTGGGCCACAGCTTGGATCGATGGAGATGTGGAGGGCATGTTCGCCTGCCTCCACCCTCACCTTGCGAAACACATCCTAGGGGTCGAACCGCAAGGAGGTCCTTCTGCTCTCAGGCAGATCACAGGGCCTCAGTCATTGCTGGGAACGGTCGTCCACGAGCACCTTTCTGAAGCAAATGTCTGGGTATTGGATGTCCTAGGGCATAGCGGAAGTGCCCGCGTGGACCTAGGACCGTGGACGGCATTCATCCACCTTGCTGTTCACAACAACAGGTGGGCGATTGCAAATGTCCTGTGGGAATGGCGGAATCGATGACCTGCGCCGAACTCGACACTCAGATATCGAAGGCCTTGGCTTCGTTGCCAAAGAGTCCTTCCAGAGCAAGATCTCGACACAGCATCCTACTCGCGGCTTTGATGGCGCTGGTGCCTGTTGTCGTGCAGGCACAGGACCAAGCACCGCCAGAGTTACCAAAGAAAAGGTCATGGATCACGATTCCCATGACAACTCAATCCGGAATGGCTGGTTCCCTTGCCCAAAATTTTTGGAGAATCCTCCAGAATGACCTTGCTACGACGGGGCCGTTTAAAATCACTCAGCAAAAAGTGAACACGGAAATTCCGATCGAGAGCGACTTAGTTCTGGCTACTCAGTTAGTCCGGGGACTGATGAATCCCTTCATGATTCTGGTCCGTGTCCAGGATCCGCGAACACATAAGGAGCTGTATCAACGATTCTACAAAGGATCTCCGGCCTTGATCCGCAGAATGGCCCACCGCATTGCAGATGACTTCACTGAAAAAGCCACTGGAGTGCGGGGTGCAGCAGAAAGTCAGCTCGTGTTCGAGCAGGAGACCAGGAAGGGTGTAAAGGAGATCTTCAAAGTGGGCTTAGATGGCAAGGAGTTGACCCAGCTCACCCACCACCAAAGCCTTTCGACCTCACCAACCCTCGCTCGAGATGGGAGATTGGCGTACATCACCTATAAAGGGGGCCCGCCGGAGATCTGGGGGCAGCGCCAACCTAGTGGGCCTCAGGTGAAGTTGTTCCCAACCGGGGCAGAAAATCCCGGGATATTGCTCTCTCCTGCCTGGTCCCCGATTGGGAACAAGTTGGCATTCGTCATGAGCACCCAGCATGGTCGATGCGATGTAATGCTGCTTGACCTGGATCGGAATCGCGTCGATCAGCTCACCACCACTGGACGGCTCAACACAGAGCCGTCCTGGGACCCGACCGGGACACGGCTTGCCTTCACCTCAGACCGGGAAGGCACCTCCCAAATCTACGTGATGCAAGCTGACGGTACCTCCCAACAACGAGTTACCTCTTCGCCAACCCCCAGTTCCACGCCCTTGTGGAGCCCTGATGGCATGCGCATCGCTTATATAAGCCAGTCAGGAGCGCGATCTGACGTCTATGTGTTTGATCTGAAGACGGGCTCCCATGCGCAAGTCACCAGGGGAGGTGGCCGTTCGTTATGGCCATCATGGTCCCCGGATGGGCGTTGGATTGCCTTCACTCGTTCCATTTCTGGAAACTCACAACTCATGGTTAGCGATTTGCTGGGCCGATTTACAAGGCCCCTTGAATTCATGGCTCAGGCCGGAACGCTTCAATGGTGCCAGAGCCACTGACGGCACTTTTATTCGGAGGTCCTATGACCCGCTCCTTGCCAACCTCTGTCGCCCTGGCGGCAGGATTCATCCTGCTTGGGGTCAGCTCTGCATGCAAAAAGCCGGAAGCTGTTCAGCAGCCTCCCTCCCCACCGCTGCAGCAAAGCCAACCCCAGAAGGAGATCGATGCCAAGGCAGCCGCAGACCGGCTTGCTGCCGAAACAGCCAGAAGGCAACAGGAGGAACTCGAGGCAAGGCAACGCGCCGAGCAGGCCAAGGCGCTTGAGCTAAGTCAACAGCAAGCTCTCCGTCGGTCTGCCGCAGAGGCGCTCAAGGACATCCACTTTGATTACGACAAATCCGAGATCAAGGCTGAAGACAAGGGGCAGTTGCAGAAGATCTCCGAGTTCATGAAGGCTTATCCGACAGCGAACGTCGAGATCCAGGGTCATTGCGATGAGCGAGGCACCAATGAATACAACCTCGCGCTAGGCAATCTGAGGGCCAGCACCACCATGCGGTTTCTGGTGGCCCTTGGTACACCGGAACGAAGATTCACCCTCCTGAGCTATGGCAAGGAGAAGCCACTCTGCACCGAAGGCAACGAGGCCTGCTGGAGCCGCAATCGAAGGGCCCACTTCGAGCTCAAATAGGCGTCTGCTGGCAGTCTTAAAAAAGTGGAGTGATGGCCAATCTGCCATCTCTCCACTTCCTCCCGCTCAGCTAAGTGTTGCTGTCGCGAGAAAAACGGAATAGACCTTGGCCTCCTTGGAAGTTGTCGTCGCCGTCTCCACCTCGATTTTGGCGAAGCCAGCGACCTCCAGCCAATCCTTGACCTGATCCCGCGAAAACCCGTTGTGATGGACGCCGGTGGCATCTTCATGGAAGGTGCCGTCCTCCGCATCCAGATCAGCCAGAGCCACCCGTCCACCGGGCCGGAGGTGCTGCGCGAAGCGCCGAAACAGGGCCGGCACATCGGCCACATGGTGCAGGGTCATGCTGCTGACGATGAGGTCATAGGGCCCACCCAAGTCGGCGCTCCCATCGGCACCCAGGTGCCTCAACGGCACTGCGATACCTTGGCTCCGCGCCTTTTCAGCTATGGTTTCCAGCATACCAGTCGAGGTATCCGCCCCCGTGATGGAGCCCACCACGGGCCCCAGCGCCAAGGTGACCAGGCCCGTGCCGCAGCCGAAATCCAAAACCTCCTGGTCGTTGGAGAGGGAGGCTCTCGCAATGATGGCCTCTGTGACGCCACGGGCGAGGAGGACCCTGCGGTCCACGAGGTCCCAGGTGGGCGCGGCCTTGTCAAAGCGTTCAGTTGCAGACATCAGGGCTCCATTTCTTCGGGTGAGGTACAGCTTCCATTGTGAGCTTGGGGGTCATTGGATCGCGATCAGCTCCATTTTGACTGCGGCCAATCCAGCAGCCCCCACGATCAGCCAGAGCACCAGTCCCTGCATAAAAGGGCGGAAGCCGACGCTTCGCAGCGCCTCTCGACTGAGCCCCGCGCCGATGAGGAAGAGGGTCAAGACCAGCACACGGCGAGCAGCCACGGCGACGTAGTGCCCGGGCTGGTGCAGCCCTGGAACGAAGGTCACCAAGGCCGCCACCACCAGGAAGCCGGCGATGAACCAGGGCTTCTTAACCGGCGGCAGGTCTGGCGAGGCCTCGCTGCGACGAGCCACCACCCAGCCGATTCCCAGCGTCAGCGGCACGATCCACAGGGCCCGGGCCAACTTGACGGTGGTGGCCACTTCCAGAGCCCGGGGGCCATAGGCGAGACCGGCTCCAACGACGGAGCTGGTGTCGTGGATCGCCAGCGCCGACCAGAGCCCGAAAGCCTCCTGGCTCAATCCCGCAGCATGGCCGATGGGAGGGAAGATCACGAGGGCGACGGCGTTGAGCAGGAACACCGTCGCAAGCGCTACGGATATCTCGTGTTCCCTAGCGCGGAGTACGGGTGCCACGGCTGCAATGGCGCTCCCACCGCAGATGGCCGTGCCCACGGAGATCAGCAATCCTGCATCCCGTTCGACTTTCAGGAGACGGGCCAACCACCAGCCGAGGGCAAGGACCAGTGCGATGCTGAAGGCCGTGTAACCCAGACCATGCAAGCCTGCCTTGGCCACGGCGCGCAGATTCATGTCTGCGCCCAGTCCCACCACCGCCATGGGAAGCAGGCGGTGTGTCCAGGTGCGGGTCAAGCTCTGTAAGGGGTTGCCCAGACTCAAGGCCAGTAGCGCACCCCCCACCAGGGCTGCAGCCGCAGGCGTGAACGGAGCCAGGGCCAAGCCGGCCCCCACCAAGACCAGGAGGGTCGAAGCCGCTTTCACAGGTCTCTGCTCACCATGGCCCCTGGGCTCATCAGGCATTTTTTAAGAAGGTGTCCGGCATCTGCACTGCCACCACCTCACCGCGAGCGGTGATCTTGCCCTGGGCGGACACGGTGGCTTCGATGACCACCCGCCTTCCCTTGATCTCCTTCACCCGGCCTCGGATCTCCAATTCACAGTCCAGCGGGGTGGGTGCGAGGTAGTCCACATGCAGCGACCCCGTGACAAACCGGTAGGGCGGCAGGCTGTCCATG
>QVQF01000134.1 GCA_003584895.1 Methylococcales bacterium | reverse complement strand
TACAGCCCGTATGCGGGCAACTAATTCTTTGGGTGAAAAGGGTTTAGTCATGTAATCATCAGCACCTATTTCAAGGCCTCTGACCTTATCTTCTTCTTCACCTCTAGCGGTTAATAAAATGATAGGGATTTCTTGATACAGCGCTTCTTTTTTTAAGCGTCTAGCCCATTCAGCACCACTCATGCCGGGTAACATCCAGTCTAGCAAAATTAAATCTGGGAGTTTATCATCGAGTATTTTTTGAGCATCCTCCGCGTCAGCTGCAGCAATGGGCATGAAGCCAGCTTGCTCGAGGACCATCATTAACATACCTCTGATAGCGTCTTCATCTTCGACGACTAGAATATTAAAATTGGACATAATGATTAATGAAAGATAAAAAAGCTATTGTAACAAAGAGTCCATTACTTCTTTATGACAATAGTTGATGATTGAGTAATGTTATTCTAATACAGGGCGCTCTAATACTTTAGACCTTAAGTAATCTTCGCTCTATGTAAATCATAGTGAGTAAGCCATCATTCCGGCATGGACTGCCGGAAACCAGTTGCCATGGATGGCAATAAGCTACTCACGTTTCGAAGCTATCCAAGCATTTAAACGTTTCGGTCGGGGTTGAAAACCCCGACCGGCATTAAGTTGGTTTTTCTAATTAATGAGATGAATTTAAGCTTTAGAAAATTGTAAGCCCTTTTCATCAACATCGACTTTGATGGTGTCGCCAGCGGCAAAATAACCCGATAGTATTTCTTGTGCCAGTGGGTTTTCTAATTGCTGTTGTATGGCGCGTTTCATGGGTCTAGCGCCGTAAACAGGATCAAAGCCCGCTTCACCTAATAAGTCCAAAGCGGCATCGGTGATTTCAAAAGCAATTTCTCTATCGAGTAAACGATGACGTAAGAACTCAATTTGTATGGCAGAAATCGCTCTGATATGTTCACGTCCTAAAGGATGGAATACCACAGACTCATCAATACGATTGATGAATTCAGGTCGAAAATGTTGGCTCACTTTTTCCATAACCGCAGCTTTCATCACCGGATAGAGGGTTTCTCCAGACAGTTCTTGAATAATGTCAGAGCCTAAGTTTGAGGTCATGACGATAACGGTATTTCTAAAATCTACCGTGCGACCTTGGCCATCGGTTAAGCGACCGTCATCTAAGACTTGTAGCAGTACATTAAAAACATCAGGGTGGGCTTTCTCAATTTCATCCATCAAAATGACGGAATAAGGTTTACGTCTGACCAGTTCGGTTAAATAACCGCCTTCTTCATAACCTACATAACCTGGAGGCGCACCAATTAAACGTGCGACTGAATGTTTCTCCATAAATTCAGACATATCAATACGTACCATGGCGTCAGGAGTATCAAACATGAATTCCGCTAAAGCTTTGCAGAGTTCCGTTTTACCAACACCGGTAGGGCCTAAGAACAAAAATGAACCATTAGGGCGATTGGGGTCAGAAAGTCCTGCTCTTGAACGACGTATGGCATTACTGACGGCTTTAAGTGCCTCATCTTGACCGATGACTCGCTGACTTAAATGCTCTTCCATACGAAGTAATTTATCACGTTCGCCTTCCATCATTTTTGATACCGGAATGCCGGTCCATTTAGAAACCACTTCGGCAATTTCTTCTTCGGTGACTTTATTGCGCAATAAAGTCATTTTTTGATCTTCACCCGAAGAGGCCTGTTCCAATTGTTTTTCTAGAGCAGGAATAATGCCGTATTGCAATTCAGACATTTTTCCTAAATCATTAGTACGACTGGCAGCTTCTAAATCGGTACGCGCATGTTCGAGTTTTTCTTTGATTAAGGCAGAACCTTGTAGTGAGGCTTTTTCTGCTTTCCAAATTTCTTCTAAATCAGAGTATTCTTTTTCTAATTCAGCAATTTCTTCTTCCAGTATTGTTAGGCGTTTTTTAGAGGCGGGGTCTTTTTCTTTCTTTAACGCCACTTGTTCAATTTTTAATTGAATCAATCGTCGATACAGCTTATCCATTTCTTCTGGCTTGGAATCGATTTCCATACGAATACGGCTGGCTGCTTCATCAATTAAATCGATGGCTTTGTCTGGCAATTGTCGATCAGCTATATAACGATAGGATAAGTTTGCCGCCGCAATGATGGCGGGGTCAGTAATGCTGACACCATGATGCACTTCATATTTTTCTTTTAAGCCGCGTAAGATCGCGACGGTATCTTCAACAGAGGGTTCGTCGACCAGTACTTTTTGAAAGCGTCGTTCTAAGGCGGCATCTTTTTCGACGTATTTACGGTATTCATCCAGCGTGGTGGCACCCACGCAATGCAATTCACCGCGAGCTAAGGCTGGCTTTAACATATTGCCGGCATCCATAGCGCCTTCAGCCTTACCCGCACCGACCATAGTATGTAGTTCGTCAATAAAGAGGATGACTTGACCTTCTTGTTTGGCAAGATCACTCAGCACCGCTTTTAAACGTTCTTCAAATTCACCGCGAAATTTAGCCCCAGCAATTAAGGCAGCCATATCTAGGGACAACACTTGCTTACCTTTGATGCCTTCAGGCACTTCGCCATTAACAATACGTTGCGCCAGACCTTCGACAATGGCCGTTTTACCCACGCCCGGCTCACCGATTAATACGGGATTATTTTTAGTCCGGCGTTGTAATACTTGAATGGTACGACGAATTTCATCATCTCGACCAATGACTGGATCTAGTTTGCCTTGTTCCGCGCGTTCAGTCAGGTTGATGGTGTATTTATTGAGGGCTTGGCGTTGATCTTCAGCATTAGCGTTGTCGACGGGGTCACCGCCGCGCATTTGTTCTATGCCTGCTTCAACTTTTTTAGCATCGACACCTGATTTTTTCAGCAAGGTGTTTAAAAAACCTTTTTCTTCGCAAGCCGCTTGCAAAAATAATTCACTAGAAATGAATTTATCATGACGTTTTTGCGCTATTTTGTCGGTTAAATTAAGGAGTCTTGTGAGTTCGTTAGAGATTTGTACATCACCCCCGGAACCACTCACTGTAGCGATACGCCCTAGTTCTTGAGTGAGTTCGGTGCGCAATAATTGAGTATTAAGCCCCATCTGAGCCAACAAAGGCTTAATACTGCCGCCTTCTTGGTCAAGTAAGGCGATCATTAAATGGGCGGGTTCAATAAATTGGTGGTCTTTTCCTAGGGCTAGGCTTTGTGCATCTGACAGTGCTGATTGAAACTTGCTAGTTAATTTATCCATACGCATGGTGTTCACCTTTAGCTAAATAATAAGTTAGGACTGATATAAGGTTGTTTTGTGTGGTTTTCAAGATCATGCTGCTGTCGATAGCTATGAATCCAAGAAGGAGAGTATTTATTCATGCGTCTATCATAACGGTATAGAGGGTTAGCGTCTATACTGTGTTGCGTGTGCTGGCTAAGATATTACAGATAATTTTAAGGGCAGTGAGGGGATTATTCTATGGCATTTTCAGCTGCGACCACGAGCAAAGATAACCTTCTTTAAAGCAAAGATGGTCTTCTTTAACGCAAAGATAGTCTTCTTTATAGTGAAGAAGATTTCCTTTAAAACAGAGATAATCTTCTCCATTGTAAAGAAGGTTAGATTTGCAGCAGAGCAGGTCTTCTTTACAATGGAGAAGGTTAGCTTTAAATCAAAGATGGTCTGTTATGTAGTAAAGAAGGCCAGCTATACTGGATAGTAGCTTAGCTTTATAGCAAAGAAGGTATTATCTAAAGCAAAGAAGGATGGATCTACTGCGAATTATTCTGGATCGATAGCAGCACCGCTATCATAATTAAGGGCATTTGCTTTAGCGAGTCAGTTGTTAAGTGTGGACTCAGGGTATTTAGTATTGCTATCATTTGATTCACGGTCAGTTAGGGAGTAAATGCTATGCTACTCCTTTGGCCTTTATCCTTATTGCGATGATGACAGAAGACCCTGTTAATTGGCGAAGGTACACTAAGAGGCCGAGTTAATTTATACATAACGCCGCCTAATAACCCTCATACTAAAATGCCCTTAGATTTAGATCAGCCCATACATTTTTCCCGCACCCATCGCCTACAATGGGAAGAAGCCCAGCAAAAGCAGGTTATTCTTTATCCAGAAGGCATGGTAGAGCTTAATCAAAGTTCAGCTGAAATTCTTAAACTTTGTGATGGCACGCGCAATGTTGCTCAAATTGTCAGCGACCTAGAACAAAAGTTTGCAACCGCAGGCCTTACTAATGATGTCACCGCTTTCTTAGAGGTCGCTATACAAAATGGCTGGATCAATCAAAACTAATACCCCTCCGCGCTGGCTGTTGGCAGAACTGACTTACGCTTGTCCTCTGCAATGTCCTTATTGTTCTAATCCGATTGATTATGCGCGCTATCAAGCTGAATTAAGCACTGAAGATTGGCTGCGGGTCTTAACTCAAGCACGGAAAATGGGCGCGGTGCAATTAGGCTTTTCGGGCGGTGAACCGCTAACACGTCAAGATTTGCCTGAGCTCGTTAAGCACGCAAGAGATTTAGGTTATTACTCTAACCTGATTACTTCGGGTTATGGGCTCACCGAAGAAAAAATCATCCAGTTGAAAGAGGCGGGCTTAGATCATATTCAAGTCAGCATTCAGGCGAGTAGCCAAGAGCTCAATGATCATATCGCCGGTACTGCGTCTTTTGAGCATAAAAAAGCCGTAGCGCATTTGGTTAAGAAACATGGTTATCCCATGGTCTTGTGTGTGGTGATTCATAGGGAAAATATTCATCAGATGGCGGAAATTCTGGCGATGGCTGAAGAGTTAGGCGCTGATTATCTGGAGATCGCTAATACTCAATATTATGGTTGGGCTCATGCCAACCGCGACTTATTGTTGCCGACTCAGGAACAATTTGTAAAAGCCGAGGCCATTGCGCAGGCTTTTAAGAAAAAAGTCGAAGGTAAAATGAAAATCTATTATGTGGTGCCGGATTTTTATGAAGATAGACCTAAAGCCTGCATGAATGGCTGGGGCACGACTTTTCTAACCATTGCCCCTGATGGTGTGGCTCTGCCTTGCCATTCGGCTCGTGACTTGCCGGGATTGGATTGCCCGAATGTAAATGATTACAGTATTGAAGAAATTTGGAATGAATCAAAGGCTTTCAATTTCTTTCGAGGCAAAGACTGGATGAAAGAGCCTTGTCGCAGTTGCGATGAGCAAGATAAAGATTTTGGTGGCTGTCATTGTCAGGCTTACTTATTAACAGGCGATATGTACAACGCCGATCCCGTTTGTAGCAAATCACCTCATCATGGTGTTATTCAGGACGCTATAGATGCCGCCGCGCAAAGTAGCTTAGCGGCTAATGAAAAGCCCTTAATATTTCGCAATAGTAAAAATTCACGGCTGTTATCATAAAGTTAAATTTAGCAAAAACGGCGTATAAATAAGCTAAAACTATGGGGCTTAATGGCAGTGATGCAATGTGTCATGGTTTTTGTTGTTTCACCCGCCTGATGGGTTTCGCTATAGCTCTACCTACGAACTACCTTATCAATTTTGCGTTTAACTTTTCATCAATAGGTTACTTGATGCGTTTAACAGATTTTCAAAGACAAAGCATTTACGAAACTGCCAAAAGTAATTTTGGCGCAGATGCACAAGTCTGGTTATTTGGCTCAAGAGTTGATGATCAGGCTAAGGGCGGTGATATTGATCTATATATTGAACCGCAAAATCAAAAACCTGCTGATTTAATCACGGCCAAGTTGCAATTTCTCAGAGATTTACATAAAAAAATAGGCGAGCAAAAGATTGATGTGGTTTTGCATAGAGCCGATAGTGCCGTTGATCTACCTATTTACCGTATCGCCAAGCAAACAGGGGTGTTACTGCAATGAAAGAAACCACCGTTGAAATCATTAAAATTTGTGACCGCCATGCCGACCGTTTGAGCTGGGCTATGACTCAACTGCAAAAACATATTCCCTTTACAGGACAAACTTTAAAGCAAATAAATGACGTAGAGCTTGCCATACTGGATCAATTCTCCACACGCTTTGCTAAGTTACAGGACTTAATGGGGGCAAAGTTGTTCCCGGCCGTATTGGAAATAACCAAGGAACCTGGTGAACTGAAAGCATTTATTGACAAACTTTATCGGCTCGAAAAAATAGGTGCGATTGCTTCAGCAGATGATTGGTTGTTAATGCGTGAAGCACGTAATACCTTTTCACATGATTATCCTGATGATCAGGAATTACAGGCGGCCATGTTGAATAAATTGTATCAACTGGCAACACAACTATTAGCGGTATTATCAGGCATTAAAATCTTTATAACGCCTTATTTTAAATAAGAATAAATAGTATCTATTAAATATAACGCACTTACCTTACAAGGTGCGCGGCAGTAAATATTACACTGTCTTTAGCTATGAATATTCTCCATGATTGGGTCAGAATAAAGTTGTTTTTTTAAAGATGATCTAAGGATTTACTTATTCAGCAACGCTTTAAACGTTTCGTACGGGGCATATGACCTCGCCGACTTAGAGGTTGATAGTCTCGATTCTGCTTTGCAGCATCGAGGTTAGTGTGATCAGACTTTTTTAAGTCAGCTATAGATGTTGTTTTATCTGCTTTTATCCTACTAAAACACACTTGTTGTTTATGTGAGTGCTGGTAAAAACTACAGACAGTACAGCATTTTTAGTCTGTTTCTGAGATAATGCCAGCCTATTATTCCCTATATCCGCCCATCACTATTACCCTAAAGAGCCAATATGGACCATAAAAAAACATTTAAACCCTGTGATTTAGTTATTTATGGTGCGCTAGGTGATCTTTCAAGGCGCAAACTACTCATCTCTTTATATCGCCTTGAAAATGCGAACTTTATTGAAACCGATACTCGTATTATCGGTGTTGATTTACAAGGTTTAAAAAACGAAGAGTTTATTGAGCTTGCGCACACTAGCTTGAAAGAGTTTTTAAATGACGATATTGATACGGTGGTATGGAAGCGTTTTTCAGCACGCTTGTCTTATTTGAAAATTGATTTGACCCAGATGGATCAATACCAGCAGTTAAATGCTGTGATAGACCAGAAAACGCGGATCATGGTCAATTACTTTGCGGTTTCACCTTTTCTTTTTAAAAATATTTGCCAAGGCTTGGCGCATTGCGGTGTTTTGACGGAAACTTCACGCATGGTTATGGAAAAACCTATCGGCCACAATCTTAAGTCATCAAAAGAAATTAATGATGTTGTCGCTAGCGTGTTCACTGAAAAACAAGTTTATCGTATCGATCATTATTTAGGTAAAGAAACGGTATTAAACCTATTGGCCTTACGTTTCGCTAACTCTATTTTTACGACTAACTGGAGCCACAACACCATTGATCATATTCAGATTACGGTGGCTGAAGAGGTGGGTATTGAAGGTCGCTGGGATTATTTTGATAAAACCGGACAGTTACGGGACATGCTGCAAAATCATTTATTGCAGATTTTGACCTTTATTGCCATGGAGCCTCCGGTTAATCTGGAAGCTGAAAGTATTCATAATGAAAAAATAAAAGTCCTGAAAGCACTGCGTCCCATAACGCTAAATAACGTTGAAGAAAAAACCGTGCGTGGACAATATACCGGCGGCTATATCAAAGGTGAGACTGTTCCTGGTTATTTAGACGAAGCAGGCGCTAATAAAGAAAGCACCACCGAGAGCTTTGTGGCTTTACGGGTAGATATTGATAATTGGCGTTGGGCGGGCGTGCCCTTTTATTTGCGCACTGGAAAACGTTTAACAGGAAAGCGTACTGAAATTGTCGTTTATTTCAAACAGCTACCGCACAATATCTTCAAAGATAGTTTTCGTGAGCTACCACCGAATAAATTAATTATTCATCTACAGCCTAATGAAGGTGTAGAAATCGAAATGCTCAATAAAATACCTGGTATTGATGAGCACATCAAATTACAAAAAACGCGATTGGATTTGAGTTTTTCAGATACCTTCAAGGAAAGTCGAATTTTTGGTGGCTATGAGAAATTAGTCTTGGAAGCGATGCGTGGTAATCCTACTTTATTCTTGAGTCGAGAAGAAATTGAACAAGCATGGACTTGGGTAGATTCTATCCAAAATGCTTGGCATCATTATAAAGACGCGCCTAAACCTTATTCTGCAGGTACTTGGGGACCAGTTGCCTCGGTTGCCTTGATTGCCAGAGATGGCCGAGCATGGGAAGAATAACGCTAGTTATAGACGCCATTAATTAAATAAATACAGAAGGAATTACCATGCATCCCATTATTGAAAAAGTGACTCAAGATATTATTGAGCGCAGCTATCCAACTCGCTCTGCTTACCTTAATTATATTGATGGTATTGCTAAAAAAGGTCCTATACGTTCAGGCATGGGTTGCGGTAATTTGGCTCATGGCTTTGCTGCTTGTAGTGCTAGTGAAAAAGCTGATTTAACCGGCAATCAAAAAGCCAATATCGCTATTATCACTTCTTACAATGATATGTTATCGGCTCACCAACCTTATAAAGATGCGCCTGATGTCATCAAAGCTGCTATTAGGGCAGCAGGTGGTGTAGCTCAGGTAGCTGGTGGTGTTCCTGCCATGTGTGATGGTATTACTCAAGGTCAACCCGGTATGGAGCTGTCCTTATTTAGCCGTGACCTTATTGCTATGACTACTGCGGTAGGTATGAGCCATAATATGTTTGATGGCGCTATTTACTTAGGCGTCTGTGACAAGATTGTACCGGGATTATTAATAGGTGCGCTTAGTTTTGGCCACTTACCGGCTATATTTATCCCTGCAGGCCCTATGCCGAGTGGCTTAACTAATAAAGAAAAGTCTCGAGCTCGCCAAGATTACGCGACGGGAAAGATTGGTCGTAAAGAACTTTTAGAGGCGGAATCGGCTTCTTATCATAGTCCTGGTACCTGTACCTTTTATGGAACGGCTAACAGTAACCAGATGATGATGGAAATTATGGGCATGCATCTGCCTGGTAGCTCGTTCATCAATCCCTACACACCGTTACGTGAAGAGTTAACCAAAGCTGCTGCGACTCAGGTTTTAAAGTTTACGGCACTGGGTGATGATTATCGGCCTATTGCCCATATGATTTCAGAAAAAGCCATCGTCAATGCCGTTATCGGCTTGTTGGCAACCGGTGGTTCAACTAATCACACCATGCATTTAATCGCCATTGCTCGAGCTTCGGGCATCGTGCTTAATTGGGATGATTTTGATCAACTTTCCAAAGCCGTTCCTTTAATTGCTAAAATCTATCCTAACGGTCCTGCGGACGTAAATCACTTCCAAGCCGCTGGTGGTATGGGTGTGCTTATAGCCGAATTATTACGCAATGGCCTCTTGCATGAAGATATCCTTACTGTTGCCGATGAGCGTGGTATGAATAGCTATAGAGCAGAACCTAAGTTAATTGCAAATACCTTAGTTTGGGAATCCGTTCCAGAAACGTCGTTGGATATTGAAGTACTAGGCACGGTTGAAAAACCATTCGCTACCGGCGGTGGTTTACATGTGATGCACGGTAATTTAGGTCGAGGTATCTCAAAAATGTCTGCCGTATCTGCGGATCATCATATCGTTGAAGCGCCTGCGGTGGTGTTTGATGATCAAGATGATATGCTCGCCGCTTTTCAGCGTGGTGAATTGGAAAAAGATTTTGTTGCCGTCATTCGCTTTCAAGGCCCGCGTTCTAATGGTATGCCAGAATTGCATAAACTGACGCCGCCCTTGGGCGTGTTGCAAGATAAAGGTTATAAAGTGGCCTTAGTGACTGACGGTCGTATGTCAGGCGCCTCAGGTAAAGTGCCTTCGGTTATCCATTTATGTCCAGAATGTGAGTCAGGAGGTCCTTTAGCAAAAGTTCTTGATGGCGATATTATTTCTATGAACTTACAAACCGGCAATATTAATGTATTAGTCGATGAGGCTGAATTCAATGCCCGAGTTCCAGTGCCCAATTCTGCAAAGAACCATCATTATGGTGTGGGGCGCGAAATGTTTGGTGGTTTCCGTCTAGGTGCATCTTCTGCAGAAACTGGAGCGTCTAATTTATTTCTTGTTGATTAAACTGTAATTATTTAATCCATCACTTTTAATCTATTCGTCGGGTTACGCTATGGCTAACCCGACTTACAAAACTATCGAGTAACGCCATGAATACAAAGCATTGGAAAATCCAACCTACAGACGTTTTAAACGCTGGCCCTGTTATGCCGGTTATGGTCATTAAAAACCTAGATGATGCTGTGCCGTTAGCAAAAGCTTTAGTGGCTGGTGGCATTAAGGTATTAGAAATAACCTTGCGTACACCGATTGCACTGGAAGCTATTCGATTGATTAGTCAGGAAGTCAAAGAGGCGATTGTTGGGGCAGGTACTATTACTACGCCTGAACAGTTAAAGGCTGCTGAAGACGCGGGTGCTGTTTTTGCCATTAGCCCTGGCTTAACACCGGCTTTACTACGTGCTGCTAAAGAGGGAAATATTGCCTTAATTCCTGGTATATCTACGTTATCAGAATTGATGGTAGGTATGGAAGCGGGCTTAGATCATTTTAAGTTTTTTCCAGCAGAAGCCGCTGGTGGTATACCGATGCTAAAATCGATTGCTGGCCCCATTCCTCAAGTCACTTTTTGTCCAACTGGTGGTATTTCACCTGAAAATTACAATGCTTATCTGAGTTTAAACAATGTGGCTTGTGTCGGTGGTTCTTGGTTAGTGCCTGAGGATGCTGTTAAGCAGAAAAATTGGGCGAAAGTCACTGAATTGGCAAAGCTAGCCATTGCCAATGTTGCTAGAACCTAAGCCATTATGAATTACCAAGGTGATATCGTGTTTTTAGAAGGGATAAAGTTATGAATGATTTACGCAGCATTACCTTAAATGAGAATGCTCAGCCTATTTGTGAGCTACCCCTTTTATCTGGAACGATAGGGCCCGATGTTATCGATGTCCAAACACTTTATAAACAAACAGGTTTATTTACCTACGATCCAGGGTTTACCTCTACAGCTAGTTGTAGCTCAACCATTACTTACATTGATGGCGAAGAAGGTATCTTACTTTATCGTGGTTACCCCATTGAGCAACTGGCAGAGCAATGTACTTTTCTGGAAGTCAGTTATTTATTGCTGAATGGCGAGCTGCCTGATAAAACACAAATGCAGGAATTTGAAGGTATTATTACTCTGCATACCATGGTGCACGATCAGCTCACCAACTTCTTTAAAGGTTTTCGTCGTGACGCTCATCCTATGGCTATCATGGTGGCGGTTGTGGGTGCTTTGTCAGCGTTTTATCACGATGCCTTAGATATAAAATCTAAAAAGCATAGAGAGATAAGTGCCATCCGTTTGATTGCGAAAGTACCGACTATTGTGGCTATGTGTCATAGATACAGTACTGGTTTGCCTTTTATGTATCCGCAAAATAAGCTCAGTTATGTGGAAAACTTTATGCGCATGATGCTGGCTACGCCTTGCGATGAGTATGTGCCTAACCCTATTCTAGTTCGAGCCTTAGATCGCATTTTAATTCTTCATGCCGATCATGAACAAAATGCATCGACCTCTACGGTTCGTTTGGCAGGTTCCAGTGGTGCTAATCCTTATGCGTGTATTACAGCGGGTATAGCGTGTCTTTGGGGCGCTGCGCATGGCGGTGCTAATGAAGCAGTCCTTAATATGCTAAATGAAATAGGTGATGTTTCTCGTATCCCTGATTTTATAAAGAAAGCTA
The DNA here is from genome assembly GCA_003584895.1 of Methylococcales bacterium. Lineage (GTDB taxonomy): Bacteria > Pseudomonadota > Gammaproteobacteria > Methylococcales > Methylomonadaceae > Methylobacter_C. The sequence goes on along the minus strand of QVQF01000134.1, from coordinate 9,864 downwards.
AAGATAAGAATGATCCTTTCAGGCTTATGGGCTTTGGTCATCGGGTTTATAAAAACCATGATCCGCGCGCCAAATTAATGCGGGCCACTTGTCATGAAGTTCTGACAGAGCTGGGCTTACATGATGACAAGATTTTTAAATTAGCACTTGAGTTGGAGCGTATTGCTCTGGAAGACAATTACTTCATTGAGAAAAAACTTTACCCCAATGTCGATTTCTACTCAGGTATCGTCTTACATGCGCTAGGTATCCCTACCAATATGTTTACCGCCATGTTTGCTATGGGTAGAACCGTGGGCTGGATAGCGCATTGGGATGAAATGATATCTGATCCTGATCAAAGAATTGGTCGTCCTAGACAGCTTTATACAGGGGCCGCTAGACGAGATGTTCCTGCTCAACATGGCAAAGTCACTTAGAAATACAACTAGCTTAATTAATTGAGCATAGCTTATAACTGATGAATGATTCTGGAAAATAAATGCGACTCTTATTGGTTGAAGATGATGAAATACTCGGCGATGGCTTGGTTGCAGGTTTAAAAATGGAAGGCTACGCTGTTGATTGGTTAACCAATGGCAAACAGGCTGATGAAGCTTTAAAACTGAATGCTTATGAGTTAATCGTCTTAGATCTAAATTTGCCTGATATGGATGGCATGTCTATATTAAAGGCATTAAGGGCGCGTAAAGATGAAACCCCTGTTATGGTGCTGACGGCTAAAGATACTATTTCTGATCGAGTATTAGGCTTAGATAGCGGCGCAGATGACTTTGTCATTAAGCCTTTTGAGCTAGATGAGGTCTGCGCAAGATTAAGAGCGTTAGCGCGACGAAGTGAAGGTAGAAGCGCCCCAACTATTGAGTATAAAGGTATTATTCTCGACCCAGCCTCTCATCTAGTCATTTATAACGATGAAAAAGTAGAGCTTTCGCAAAAAGAGTTTGAAATTCTAAGCTTTCTAATGGGCAATATCGGTAAAGTCGTTTCTCGTTCTAGGTTAGAAGAAAGTCTTTATTCTTGGGATTCTGACGTAGAAAGCAACACAGTTGAAGTGCACATCCATTATCTTAGAAAGAAGCTTGATCCAACATTAATTCGCACAGTCAGAGGTGTGGGCTATATTATTGATAATGACGAAGAGCTATGAATTATTCCCTACGCCAATTATTATTAGTAACGCTGCTTTCAGCCTCTATGTTGATTTGGGGGGTTACCGCTTATTTGAGTTATCAAGTCACACGCGCTGAAGTAGCTAACTTATTTGATGCTGAATTAGCGCAATCAGCAAAAGTTCTTAATGTTTTTGTAGAAAGCTTAGTGAGCGAAGGTTCATTGTCTGGGCATGTTAACCAAGAACAAGAAAAACCTGATGAGTTTTTAAACGATTACGCAATAAAACATAAATTTAACAGTAGAAGAGTCTTTCAGCTTTGGTCCCAAGATGATGGGTTAGTACTGCACTCAAAAAACACTTCCGCTGCGCCTGTTTATGGACTTAGTCAAACTGATTTTGATGAAGAATTATGGCCTATATTTGACGATTTGTTACAAGCGAGTGCCTTAGGTCATAAGTATGAGAAAAAAATCGCCTTTCAATTATGGTCCAAAAAGAATGGCTTATTATTACGTTCAGATAGTGCGCCCACCTTTGCTTTTTCTACTGCAGATCATGGTTTCAGTGAGACCAATATCGATGATCATATTTGGCATGTTTTCAATATTACCAATTCGACAGGAGAATATATTATCCGTGTCGCACAAAAAGAAGAGATTAGAGCCGAGTTAACCGATGAAATATCTTCGCAATTAGTCACACAATTTTTAATTGGTTTACCGGTCTTAGGTTTAGTCATTTGGTTTATTGTCGGTTTATCTTTAAATCCAATTAATAGATTAGAAAAGGCATTGGCTATGCGAGAAGCTAGCTACCTTAAACCTTTGTCAGCTAAAAGACTGCCTAATGAAATGGTGCCTGTTGTCAATGAGATCAATAATCTTTTTGTCCAGTTAGAGCAAGCCTTTGAACATGAGCGTCGTTTTACTGCGGACGCTTCTCATGAGTTAAGAACGCCGCTTGCAGGATTACTAACTCAAGCCCATGTTGCTTTAAGAACAACCGATGAAGAAGTTCGTAAGCAAGCGCTTTCGCGTATTAAGCAAGGGGTTAATAGAATGACCTATATGGTGCAGCAACTATTGACCTTTTCACGTATTGAATCTAACACTGAATTTTTAACTAAACAGAATACGATGGTTAGTCGTGAGATTGTTCACGTTATTGCTGATTTAGAACCTGAGGCTCATAAAAAACGTATTCTTATGGGGTTTGCCGAAGAAAATGCGGTGCCGGTTATCGTTAATGGTCCGCTAGTGGCCATCTTAATACGCAATATTATTGATAACGCGATTAAATATACACCTCCTAAAGGTACTGTTTTAATCACCGTAACCGGCCAGGAGAAATATTTACAACTCTGTGTTGAAGATTCAGGCCCCGGTATTCCACCTGAACAATATGAAAAATCATTGGAACGCTTTCATCGTTGTGTTGAAACAGCCAATACCGCCAAAGGCACGGGGCTTGGCTTTTCAATAGTACAACGTATTGCCGCGATCCATAATGCCGATCTAATTTTAGGCGTTTCCCAATTTGGTGGCCTAAAAGTAACGGTATTATTTCCTCTGCCTATAAGGCCGGTTGATAATTCTTGGCAAAAGAAATTAAGTTTTTTTCATCTCAGAAAAAACAGCTAAAACCTTGTATTAGAATTAAGCCACTTTATAGACTTATCTCTTCAGGTTCTTCTATAACGAGATTAGATAATGTGCCTATGCCTTCGATTTCAATTCTGACGGTTTGGCCAGGCTTCATATAGCCACGCGGATGCATCTTTACGCCTACGCCGCTAGGGGTTCCGGTAGTAATGACATCGCCTGGCTCTAGTGTCATAGCTTGAGATAAATAGGCGACCATTTCGTAACAATTAAAAATCATTTGCTGAGTATTGCCGTCCTGCCTCAATTCATCGTCTATCCAAGTTTTAATGGAGAGATGATGAGGATCAACGAGTTCATCCGGAGTTACTATCCAAGGACCCAATGGTCCGCAGGTATCGAATGATTTACCGATCATCATGGTCGCTGAGCGCGCCTGCCAATCACGGATTGAAACATCATTAGCAATCGTAAAACCAGCAATCACCTGATGAGCTTTGTCTACGGAGACATGTCGGCAACGCTTACCGATCACAAAAGCTAGTTCGCCTTCATAATCCAATTTATCAGATACTTTAGGTTGGTGTATAAAATCACCATGGCCAATCACACAGCTACTTTGTTTAGTAAAAAAACTGGGGTATTTGGGTTGATCCGCACCGGTTTCAGTAATATGATCAGCATAATTTAAACTGATGCCAAGATACTTGCCAGGCCTAGGAACGGGGGCATTAAGCTTAACATCAGTTAGATTAAATCGTCCTAATCCGCTGTCAATTAATGCCTGCATCGCTAGCAATGCTTGTGGTCCAGCACTAAGAAAATCGATCATAGTATTAGGAATATTAGCGCTACTTAAACTATCAATAACGACATCATCAATGACTGCACCCACACGGGATAGCTTGTTATGAGTAAAGGTCACTAGTTTCATTGATTGTGTTTCCTGTATGATGGCATGCAGCGTTATTTTATAACGAAGATTAGCCAATAAAAAAAAGATATAATAAACCGTTTTACACAGAGGAACAGAACATGAATGAAAACTGGATTGCCCCCTCCATCTTATCTGCTAATTTCGCCAAATTAGGTGAAGAAGTTGATAACGTTTTAAAAGCCGGTGCTGATGTCGTGCATTTTGATGTTATGGATAATCATTTTGTACCTAACTTAACTATTGGACCTTTGGTTTGTGAAGCTTTAAGAAAACATGGAGTCACTGCACCTATTGATGTGCATTTGATGGTAGAGCCTGTAGACCGTCTTATTCCTGATTTTGCTAAAGCTGGCGCTAGCATTATTACTTTTCATCCAGAAGCCTCAGTGCATATAGACCGCACATTGCAATTGATTAAAGATTGCGGTTGCCAAGCAGGTTTGGTATTTAACCCAGGAACATCTCTGCATTATTTAGATTATGTCATGGATAAATTAGACATAATTTTATTAATGTCAGTTAACCCTGGCTTTGGCGGTCAATCATTTATTCCATCAGCATTGGATAAATTAAAATTGGTTAGAAAAAGAATTGACGACAGTGGTCTGAATATTCGATTGGAAATTGATGGTGGCGTAAAAACGGACAATATCCGAGCGATTAAAGCAGCGGGTGCTGATACTTTCGTTGCGGGTTCAGCGATATTCAGCCAACCTGATTACAAAAAAGTTATTGATGAAATGCGTGCTGAATTAGCATTAGCTGTTTAACTTAGCTTTTTAGGATGGGGTTTAAGCATTAAGCTTTTACCCTTTCTATTTTTTTAGTTTCATACCAAATTCTTAATATCAAAAAGATAAAGAACTAATTATGATTCTGAAAATTCAGATATAAAAGTAATTTAGGGTACAGTTCTCGTACGATACTCTTTAAAACACGTTGAATAACAAAACCATCATGACCCTAGAACAATTCAATAACTACGCCCAGCAAGGCTATAACCGCATTCCCGTTAGCCGTGAAGTTCTGGCTGATTTGGATACACCGCTAAGTGCTTATCTAAAACTAGCCGATGGCGCGTATTCCTATTTATTTGAATCCGTACATGGTGGGGAACAGTGGGGCCGTTATTCCATTATAGGATTGCCTTGTAAAACGGTTGTTAAAATCAGCGGCAATCAAATTCGGGTGGAAAAAAACGGCGAATTATTAGAAACCGTGACGCACGATAATCCGTTGGTTTGGATTGAGCAATTTAAGTTGCGCTATAAAGTTCCAGATATTGCTGAATTACCTCGCTTTAACGGTGGTTTGGTCGGCTATTTCGGTTATGAAACGATACATTATATAGAGCCACGACTACGTGGAGCGGAAAAGCCAGATGCCCTAGGTTGTCCTGATGTTTTATTGATGGTGTCAGAAGAAATGCTAGTGTTTGATAATTTATCAGGCAAGGTGTTGTTACTGACTCATGCAAATCCAGAAGAAGTCGATGCTTATGATCGTGCGGTGACGCGAGTAGCAGAATTAGCTAAGCGCTTACGCGACATGCCTGCCAAGCCAAAAAGTCATAGTAGTCCTAGAGCCGTTGAAGAATCGGACTTTGTTTCCGGTTTTACTCAACAAGGTTATGAAGATGCTGTGCGTAAAGCTAAGGATTACATTACTGATGGCGATATTATGCAAGTGGTGTTATCGCAACGCTTATCGATTCCTTATCACGCCTCGCCATTAAATTTATATCGTGCCTTACGCTGCTTAAATCCATCGCCCTACATGTTTTATTTAAATCTGGATGATTTTCATATCGTAGGCTCTTCACCAGAAATATTAGTTAGGCTTGAAGATAATACTGTCACGGTGCGGCCAATTGCCGGAACTCGAAGACGAGGGGTTACGCCAGAACAAGATATAGCTCTTGAACATGAATTATTAGCAGACCCAAAAGAACTTGCCGAACATTTAATGTTAATTGATTTAGGCCGAAATGATGCGGGACGTGTCGCTGAAATAGGTACTGTACAATTAACCGATAAAATGATCGTTGAGCGTTATTCTCATGTTATGCACATTGTTTCAAATGTCACAGGAACACTGCAGCAGGGTAAAAATGCTTTTGATGTATTAGCCGCGACCTTTCCGGCTGGTACGGTTAGTGGTGCGCCAAAGATACGAGCTATGGAGATTATTGATGAACTAGAGCCTGTAAAGCGCGGTATTTATTCCGGTGCAGTCGGATATATCGCTTGGTCAGGTAATTTGGATACAGCGATTGCCATTAGAACAGCGGTTATTAAAGATAATGTCTTACATATACAAGCCGGTGCGGGTATCGTTTATGATTCCATACCGACTAACGAATGGGATGAAACCATGAACAAAGCTCGCGCTATATTTCGTGCTGTTAGTATGGCCGAAGCTGGTTTAGAAGGAGAGCTACTATGAGCGCTGTAAAAGTGGTTATGGTCGATAATTACGATTCCTTCACTTATAACCTCGTACAGTATTTGGGCGAATTGGGTGCTGATGTCACGGTTGTCCGTAACGATCAGATTACTGTTGATGATATAGAACAGCTAGCGCCAGATAAAATCGTTATTTCTCCAGGACCTTGCACGCCCAAAGAGGCAGGTGTTTCTGTTGCCACCATTTTGAAATTTGCAGGGCGGCTTCCTATCTTAGGTGTTTGTCTGGGTCATCAAAGTATTGGTTATGCGTTTGGCGGTAATATCATCCACGCTAAAGCTATTATGCACGGTAAAACTTCACCGATTTATCATCATAATGTTGGTGTATTTAAGGGTTTAAATAATCCATTTACGGCGACTCGTTATCATTCTTTGGTTATCGAGCAAGAAACTTTACCAGATTGCTTAGAAATTACTGCTTGGACGCAAAATGAAAAGGGTGAGATGGATGAAATCATGGGCGTTAGGCATAAAACCTTGGATATCGAGGGCGTACAGTTTCACCCCGAGTCGATTCTCACAGAATTTGGCCATGAATTATTGAAGAACTTTTTAGACCGTTAGACTTTTCTTTTGCCATCAAAATATACAATAATAAATGCTCATACAACACGCCATACAAAAGTTGCTAGATAGGCAAAATCTTAATGCCGATGAAATGCGTGTAGTGATGCGCCTTATTATGTCTGGTAACGCTACCGATGCACAAATCGCTGGATTTTTAATCGCTTTACGCTGTAAAGGTGAAACCATAGATGAAATTGCCGCTGCCGCAGAAGTGATGCGCCAATTAGCGACCAGAGTGAACATTGCCGGTGAACATATTATAGATACTTGTGGCACGGGTGGTGATGGCGCAAATACTTTTAATATATCGACCACTTGTGCTTTTGTTGTTGCTGCTGCTGGCGGAAAAGTTGCTAAACATGGTAATCGTTCGGTATCCAGCAGTTGTGGTAGTGCAGACGTACTGGAAGTTGCTGGTGTCAATCTAGCCTTAAGTGCTGAACAAGTTGCGCAGTGTGTCAATGAAATCGGCATCGGCTTTTTATTTGCGCCTAAACATCATGGCGCAATGAAGCATACGATTAAAGTGCGTAAAGACATGGGGGTTAGAACCCTATTTAATTTATTAGGGCCCTTATCTAATCCTGCCGCCGCACCCAACCAGTTAATAGGTGTCTTTGCCAAAGAGTGGGTCGAACCACTGGCGCAGGTATTAAAAAAACTCGGTAGCCAGCATGTTTTAGTGGTCAATGCGGAAGATGGTTTAGATGAAATCAGTATTGCTTCTGCGACAAGCATTGCTGAACTTAAAGATGGCATTGTTTCAAGCTATACCATTACTCCAGAACAGTTTGGCTTTAAACGCGCGCCTTTAAATGAGCTAGCTGTGAATAATGCAGTCGACAGCTTATCGATAGTAAAGTCTGTGCTAGATAATCAAGCCGGTGCGGCACGGGATATCGTTCAGCTTAATGCTGGTGCTGCCATTTATGCGGCTAATATTACCGATACCTTAGCGGCAGGTATAGCAAAAGCCGCGCAAGTTATCGCCAGTGGTGCTGCTAGAGCCAAATTCGACGCATTAATTGCGTATTCAAAAACCTCATAATTACATTACTCATGACTCAAACACCCGATATTCTAAAAACCATACTGGCAAAAAAAGTCGAAGAAGTCGCCAGACGTAAATCCGGCATGTCCATTGCTAATCTTGAAGACATTGCCAGTGGAGTAGAGCGCCCTAGAGGATTTTATAATGCGCTAAATTATAAGGTGCTTGCTAAGAAGCCGGCTATTATTGCGGAAATAAAAAAGGCCTCTCCCAGCCAAGGTGTTATTAGAGAAAATTTTCAGCCGGTACTGATAGGTCAAGATTACGCCATGAACGGTGCGGCTTGTTTGTCGGTATTAACCGATAAAGAGTTTTTTCAGGGATCAGAAGCTTATTTGCAGATGGTTAGAGAGCGCTGCCCGTTACCGGTCTTAAGAAAAGATTTTATGATAGACGCCTATCAAATCTATGAAGCTCGCGCCTTGGGTGCCGATTGTATTTTATTAATTGTGGCAGCTCTTGAAGATAGTCTGCTTCATGAATTATCGGATACTGCGACCAAGCTGGGTATGGATGTCTTAGTTGAAGTTCATGATGCTGATGAGTTACAGCGTGCACTGAAACTTGAAACTAAGTTAATAGGTATTAATAATCGTAACTTGCGTACTTTTCAAACGTCATTAAAAACGACCATAGATTTAAAACAACAAATACCAGATGATCGCATCATCATTACTGAAAGCGGCATCCATACTCGTGATGATGTACAGTTGATGCTAGATAATGATATTTACGCCTTTTTAGTTGGCGAGGTTTTTATGCGGGCTGAAAGTCCAGGGCAAAAAATGCGTGAGTTGTTTGCCTTGTAACTATTTAAATAAAGATCGTCATTGTTGAATAATTAGCTGGCAAAAAAAGGGTGGATAAAATTTATCCACCACAATGACTTATTTTCCTGCGCAGGAGCTTACAACGTTTTGTAAAGCACTAATGCTTTATTTAATTCGTCAGCTGATTTTTGCACATCACCAGATTTAGATAGTATTTGAGCTTGAATAACGTTGGCGTTAGCTTGCTTTACGACGGTTTCATTGCCAGTAATACGCTCAGAGGATGAACGTGCTGCTTTTAAATGTAATATGGCAGCAGAAAAATCACTTTTATTGACATCTGCCAAGGCTAGTTCAACATAGGTAATAGTTTCACTGACGTTAACCGATTCTTCCGCGTAAGCAGTAGCGCTGATAGCGCCTAAAGAGATAGCTATAGACAAGGTTAACGCTATTTTTTTAACAATATTCATAATATTTAAAAAGCCTTTTAATGAGAGTTCCAATGAGGGTTCGGAATAAATTGTGAGAAGCTTATTCTTCTCAATCCGTATCATATAGTATTAATCCATCTCTCATACGACTGGTTTCAAAAATAACTAGTGCCACATTTAAAGTGGGGTTGAATGTTACGATTGCACTTTTCTAAATCAGTATTGATTTAGGTAACATGATTACATAATTGATCACTATCCATAGTGATAGTGAAAAGCCTTTGAAAAAAAATGCGCCGGTTAGGCGCATTTTTTTGAATATCAAAACTGAGTGCTTGCCTTAAAAATTAACGTTAAAGTCAGTAGAGAACAATACTTGATCTTGTCTACCGCCGAAAGGGCTGTATGAGCCGCCGCCAGTTGCGTTTGATCCTGAAACATGGTCATAGCGTATATTCGGACGTAAATTTAACCATGCTACTGGCTTCCAGTTTGCACCCAAAGTCACCTGATAATAATTAGCAGCGGCTGATGTCGAGCTATAAGTACTGCCAGCATAGCTAGTTGTGCCACCGCTATTGTTAACGTAATTAGCAGCAGCAACGCGGCCAGGAGAACCGACCCGAAAACCGTTGGCATCGTCAAACCATTCTGCCCTCATACCTATGGTTAAATTATCTTTAAGATCATAAGTTAAATGCGAGTTAATACCATACCATTGGGCATTTTGATTGCTACCGTAGGGTGTTATAACGCCATTAGCAAAACCATGATCATGTTGCAAAACTAAATGCGTTTTATCGGTAATATTGTGCTTCAGTACGATACTGTACAAAGCAAAGGCATTGCTGCTTTGTTCTGAGGTGGCGCCATAGGTACCCGCGATATTAGCTGATGTGCCTTTATCGTCGCTAGTCCA
>QVQF01000192.1 GCA_003584895.1 Methylococcales bacterium | reverse complement strand
CCAAGTTAGTTAGCTTAGTAGGCTTGGTTTTTTTATGGCTACAAGAGTTATGGGCAATCATTAGGGTTGGTTTAGCAGGTCGCACCGTGCTTTTAAAAACGGTTTAACTAAGTGCCAAATAAGCCTAAGTCGATTAATTCAACACTCAACCCAGTGCTAGAGGTTGAGATTCGGGTTAGTGAGGCTTCCAAGTCAATATATGGACAGTTTAAATACAGGGTTAAGCATTAATCATACGTGAGTGTAGCGATCTAATACTGGGTTCAGGGTTGATCATACGGGAATCGAGTATTCTGATACCTGGTTCAGTGTCTAGCATACGGGAATGGAGTATTCTAATACCTGGTTCAGTGTTTAGCATACGAGAATGGAGTATTCTGATACTTGGTTCAGTGTCTATCATACGGGAATGACAAGCTACAATACCTAGTTCAGCTTTCGTTACAGCTTAGCAGACAAGCCTAAGTTGGGTCACTATTGGGCCGTTTATATTTTGAAAGATAAAGAGGTTGGTAATTATAGTAATTTAGGTTAGTAGAACATAACCAGACAATTCGTATGGTGATGAGCTACACTAGCGCTGCTAACTAATTCTTGGAGTATGCTCGATTGAATGATTCCCTAACATCGCAACCTGCTCCTTTGGCTATAGGTACTATTGTTGAGATACATGGGCCGGTGGTCATTATTGATTGCAATCCTCTACCCCCGTTACGTCAAGCCCTCTATAGCACGATAGGCGAGAATCGTTATGTGTTTGAAGTACATCAGCATCTGGATGAGCGTCATATACGCGCAATTACCCTGCACGGTACGGCTGGTCTAAGTCGTGGCTTGGTGGTTGTTGATAGTGGTGCACCGTTACAGATTCCGGTTTCTAAAGATTGTTTAGGGCGCTTATTAAATATATTTGGTGAGCCCTTGGATGGTCAGCAAGCCTTGCTAGAACATGAGTTTCGTAATATTCATGCCAAGCCACTGCCTTTATCTGAAGCTATTGGTATCAGTGGTATTTTAGAAACCGGCATTAAAGTCATCGATTTACTCTGTCCTTTTGTTAAGGGTGGAAAGACCGGACTATTTGGCGGCGCAGGGGTTGGAAAAACTGTATTGGTGATGGAATTTATTCATGCCGTTTCTGCGATTCATAAAGGTGTTTCTGTTTTTGCTGGCGTAGGCGAACGCATCCGTGAAGCGCACGAATTATGGAAAGACATGCAACAAGCCGGCGTCATGCAAGATACGCTGATGATCTTCGGGCAAATGGATGAGTCGCCGGGCGTACGTTTTCGGGTCGGCTTATCGGCGCTCACTTATGCTGAATATCTACGTGATACCTTACACAAGGAAGTTTTGTTTGTGGTCGATAATGTCTTTCGTTTTGTACAAGCGGGCAGTGAAATTTCTAGCTTGTTAGGCCGTATGCCTGCAACGGTCGGTTATCAGCCCACTTTAACCACCGAAGTGGCAGAATTAGAAGATAGAATTCTGTCGACTCGGCAAGGTGCGATTACCTCCGTTCAGGCCGTGTATGTGCCAGCTGATGATATGACCGATCCTGCCGTCAGTGCCATATTGAGTCATTTAGATACCATCGTTATTTTGTCGCGAGATCAAGCTAGTAAAGGTATTTATCCTGCGGTTGATCCTTTGCGCTCTAGCAGTAAGCTTATGGATAAGCATACGTTAGGCGAACGTCATTATACGATTGCTCAACGGGTGCGTGAACATTTGGCGCGTTACCATGAATTAGAAGATATTATTGCCATGTTGGGAATAGCAGAGTTATCAGAGTTAGATCGTAAGGTGGTGATCCGCGCGCGTAAATTACAACGTTATCTGACTCAACCTTTTGCTGTTTTAGCTAAACATGCCAAACAAACGGGGGTATCGGTGCCGCTGGAGCAAACCTTGGCGGATTGTGAAGCCTTTTTGGCAGGCGACTATGATCATTTATCTGAAGAGCAGTGTTATATGCGCGGATCTATGCAAGGGCTGTAATGAGCTCGTTTAATCTAAATCTATTTGATATACGTCACCAGCAGCGTATTAATGGCATAACGTCTTTTGTGGGATTAGATGCTACCGGTAGTTTTGGCATTTTGCCGCATCATGCCCGCTTTATGACGACACTGGTGTTCGGTTTAGCACGCTTTTGTTTGGATGAAGACAACTGGCAGTATCTGGCAGTGCCCGGTGCCGTTCTCTATTTTAATAACAATGAATTAAGCATCAGCACTAGGCACTTTTTGATTGATACCGATTTTGAACGCATCAGCAGTTTATTGGAGCAGCAGTTAAGCACTGAAGAAGATAAATTACGCGTCACTCGTGAAAGCTTAGGCCTTATGGAGCAGGCGATGATTAAAAGGCTACTGGCGCTTAAAGGTAAAGCGCTAGGTTAATGATACAAGGGCTTTGGGCTGTGGTGTGTCTTATAAAACAGTGGATTTAATATGGATAAACAACGGTTACTTAAAAAAACCATAGCCAGCCAGATTAAGCGTATTAAAAAAGCGGAATATGATAGACCGAATTTATTATCACAAACCGTTTATATCGGCACTTTAGGCTTGGTGCTGGTGCTACCTATTATCGGTGGTGTTTATCTTGGTCATTGGCTAGATAGTTTACAACAAGGCTATTCCACGCGTTGGACCTTGAGTTTGTTGCTAACAGGGGTAGTTGTCGGATTGTTTAACGTATATTATTTGATCAAAGATGGGGAATGATAGAGTAGATTATTCTGTCAAGGGTATGGATATTGATTAGTATCCAGTCATACCGGAAGACCATGCCGGAACAACGCGTTTTGAGACACTTTGTATAACGATAACGAATAAGTTAAGGGATGGTTAACATGAATGACTACCGTACTATTTCAATGGCACTCTTAAGCACAGTAGTCAGATAAATCATGGATAATGATTTTTTCTTTGCCTTAGGCCCTATCGTTATCGGTAACTCTGTGCTGACCACTTGGGGCATTATGCTAGTGATTTCGCTGATTGCATGGCTGACTACGAGGCGAACACAGCAATTACCAAAAACCTTGCAAACCATGGCGGAAGTCATAGTTACGGCTATCGATGAAGCTATCTGCGAAGTTGCGCCCGAACACGGACGCCAAATCATGCCGTTTATAGCTTCCTTGTGGTTATTTTTAATCATTGCCAATCTGGTGGGTTTAATACCAGGTCTGCATTCACCGACTCGAGATTTATCGGTGACCTCTGCCTTAGCCGTGCTGGTGTTTTTTTCAGTGCATTGGTTTGGTATAAGAACGCTAGGCTGGAAACGATATCTACATCATTATCTGACGCCTAGTCCAATTTTATTGCCCTTTCATATCATCAGCGAATTTACCCGTACCTTAGCATTGGCGATACGATTATTTGGCAATATGATGAGTTTGGAAATGGCGGCCATGCTGATTTTATTGGTGGCGGGTTTTCTAGCTCCTATTCCCATTCTGATGTTGCATATTATTGAAGCGCTAGTGCAAGCTTATATATTCGGTATGCTGGCACTCATTTATTTGGCAGGGGCGATGCAATCTCAACAACTTACTACACAGGAAAAATGATGACTGATATATCAATGATCGTCCTTGGCTCTAGCGTCGCTGCAATTATAGGTATCGCACTAGGGGTTATGTTACCCGCCTTGGCCATGGGCAAAGCTATTAGTAGTGCACTAGAAGCCTTATCAAGACAGCCTGAATCAGAGCGTTCTATTATGCGAACTCTGTTTATCGGTTTAGCCATGATCGAGTCCTTAGCTATTTATAGTTTAGTGATTATATTAATCGTGTTATTTCGAAATCCGTTGTTGGAATACATTGTTAATAAAGGCTAAAGAACTCTACTTATGATTGAATAACTTCATATAAATCGCTTATGGAATTTAATAGCTCTACATTTATTCTTGAAATCATCAATTTCCTGATTCTGATTTGGATATTGCAGCGGCTTTTTTATAAGCCAATATTGGCGATTATTGCTAAGCGTAAAGCGTTTATAGACCAATCTATCAACGACACAAAATTACTGCAACAGCAGGCAGAAGAACAACGCAGTCTTTATGAAAGTCGTCAGCAGTTATGGGAGCAAGAAAAACAAGCCGCTTTAACCGCACTGCATCAGCAAATCGACATTGAAAGACGGCTGAAAATGGAGCAACTCAAAGCTGATTTGATACTAGAACGTACAAAACTCAACGTCACTACCCAACATCAACAGCGAGAATTTCAACAACAAGCCCAACTGCAAGCCTTGCAAAATGGTGCTCACTTTGCCAGCCTATTACTGAAACAATCGGCTGGGCCTGAAGTGGAGGCGCGTTTAGTTGCGCTATTAGTCAATAATCTTAAAACCTTACCAGAAGCTTGCAACTTATGTCTGCAAATGCTGGGTAACAAAAAAACGCTGAACATTAAAGTAACCAGTGTTTATCCATTAGCCCCTGAGCAACACGCTCAGTTGGAGCAGCAGTTAACTGAGTTAATCAACAGCCCCATTACACTACAATATCAACAAGATGCCGCCTTAATTGCTGGTATACGTTTAGACATTGGTGCTTGGGTATTAAATGCTAATCTGCAACATGAACTCATAGGTTTTACTGAGATAGCGAATGAGTTGGAGTAAACAGAATACAGTTGTCAGCTTACTCGATAAGCAAGCCAACTGGCTGGCAAATTATCAGCCTAAGCTGCGAGTAATTGAGCAAGGTACCGTGGTTTCTATTGGTGATGGCATCAGCTGGATTAAAGGCTTGCCGTCAGCTGCCATCGAAGATATTTTGATTTTTGCTGATGGCAGTCGAGGTATGGTTTTCGATTTAAACCGCGATAGAATCGGTGCTATTTTGTTATATGAAACGGATAAGCTGACTTCTGGTATGACGGTATTCCTTTCTAAACATAGCCTAGAAATACCGGTGGGTGACGAATTTATAGGACGAGTCATTGATCCTTTGGGCACGCCCTTGGATGGCCTGCTTTTACAGACGCCTACTGAAAGAGGTAACTTGGAAAAAGCATCACCTGCCATTATTGCCCGTGATTTTGTTGATAAACCGCTGTATACCGGTATTAAAATTATCGACACGCTGATTCCTATTGGTAAAGGTCAGCGTCAACTCATCGTCGGCGACGAAGGTTTAGGCCGCAGTTCAATTGCCATCGATGCGGTTATTAATCAAAAAGATCAGGATGTCATCTGTATTTATGTACTGATAGGTCAAAAACGCTCTACGGTGGTTAGCACCCTAGAAACTCTGAGGAATCAAGGCGCGTTAGACTATACCGTCTGTGTGGTTGCAGAGGCGAGTTCTTTACCCGGCTTGCAATATTTGGCTCCTTTCGCGGGTTGCGCCTTGGCTGAGTATTGGATGGCACAGGGTAAAGACACCTTAATTATCTATGATGATTTATCTACCCATGCCCGAACCTATAGAGAGTTATCTTTATTGCTGCGCAGACCCCCTGGGCGTGAAGCTTACCCCGGTGATATATTTTTTGTACATTCGCGTTTGTTAGAGCGATCTACACATTTGAATGCTGAAAATGGTGGCGGCAGTATGACCGCCTTACCTATCGTTGAAACTAAACAAGGGGAAATTGCCGCCTACATTCCTACTAATCTGATTTCTATTACCGACGGACAAATCTATTTGGATAATGATTTGTTTGTCTCAGGCTTTAGGCCTGCTATTGATATTACTAAATCGGTGTCAAGGATAGGGGGCAAAGCTCAACACCCCAGTATTAGTAGCCAAGCGGGACAAATGAAATTAGATTACTTACAATTTTTGGAGTTGGAGTCCTTTACTCGTTTTGGCCAGCGCTTGGAAGCGTCTATGGAAGCGCGTATTAAACGCGGTCGCTTATTACGAGAAATTTTAAAGCAAGATAGGCTCACGCCGCTTTGTAGCCGGTTTCAACTAGCTTGGTTGATGGCTTTTAATGCGGGGCTTTTTAATGACGTTAAGCCTGAGGATATAACGACTACTCTAGGAGGCATAGAGCAGGGTATTAAAGCCTCTGGGCTAAGTTTAGATTCTAGCCAAGAACAATGGCTAGAGGCACTTCATGAATGGCTTAAGTAATATTCAAAAGTTGCTATGAGCCAAAGTCGTGAGCTGCAATTGCGTATTACGCAAATGGAAGAGATACGCTCCATTTTAAATGCTATGAAAAACCTAGCCTTGATAGAAATACATAAGTTGACGCATTACGAAAGCGCTCAAAGTTTGTCTGTAACTAATATAGAGCACGCAGCGCAAGATTTCTTAGCCTTTCATCCGCAGCCTATCGTTAAAGATCAAACTAACGTTATCGCAATTTTAATAGGCGCTGAGCGTGGTTTTTGCGGCGACTTTAACGAAAAGCTGATCAGCTTTCTGAGTTCAGGTACTTATTCAGGCATTATTGCTATTGGCACTCGGCTTTGTAATCGCCTAAGCGATCATCCTTTAGTCATCGCAGCTATTAACGGCGCTAATACCGCAGAAGAAGTATCGACGATTCTTAATCAGCTTATTGATGCCATTACAGCAATTCCATCAGAAAGTACCGATAGCTATCAACTCAATTATTGTGCACCTAGCTTCAAATTGACCGCTATTTACCACGATCATCGTTCTTCTCAAATCAGTCAACGACAGATAGTACCGGCTTTTTCACCACAGGTGCAAAAAACATCTTATGTTGGTAATGCTCCGATATTGAACCTAAAGCCTACGCAGTTCTTTTCTGAGCTCAGTTATCATCATCTATATGCGGTCTTGCATGAAATTTTTTATCTGTCATTGCTGGCTGAAAATCAACAACGTTTACAGCATTTAGAAGGCGCGGTTAAGCACTTAGATGATGCAACAGTCAATCTGCAGCGTAAATCACAAATTTATAGGCAAGAAGAAATTACCGAAGAAATTGAAGTGATTTTATTGAATTCAGAAAACCTTTAGTCGCTTGTCTCTAAGCGGTGTCGCTGGAGTAAAACAGCTTCAGCTGTTTTAAAGTGCTGAGCTGAAGCTCAGCGCTCCAAGATGGGCTCTAAACCAGGGTAATAATAGTTTTCTCGGCTAAGGTCTTTAAAATTTCTAAGCCAGAGCTGATGATAAGTTCAGGGTTTGGGTGCTGTGATTCTACAGCGAGTTGCTGTAAACAGTCGGCTGTTAATATAGCTTCCTGTGCTTGAATAAGTTCCAACATGCGGTAAGTGAGCGCGGTGATTTCTATGAAGTTAACGTCATCGAGAGCGTCTCGATAAACAACGATAAAAGTAGGTTGTGCCGATGCTGCTAAAGGTAAAAAATCGGGGCCTATTTTATGTACAGGATATTGATACGCTAAGGGCCACGCTAGTGGGGATAGGGCAATAGCGAGATTAAGCAATTCATTCAGATTCTTATCATGAGTAACAACTTCTTCTTCCGAAGTCGCTAAGGCCATTTCTACCCATTCATAATGAGCCAGTTCCAACATAAAGGGAAAGTCTGTCTCGCACTGGCGTTCATGTTGTAAATAGGAGAGAAATTCTGCAGGTATTTGTAAAAAATAGGGCGTATGGCAGGGATGTTTAGCATAAAAGTCTTGGGTTAATGCCAACCATTGTTCGTCATTAAGTAGAGCGCGTAAAACTGGGAAATTGCCGGACAAAAAGCCTTCAATGTTATTAAAGAATAAGGCTCTATACATGGCCATGCGTGACTCTGCTACATCAACAGGTATAGGGTTTTGTTGCGGATCTCTGATATAAGCGGCAAAGGCGAGTTGCGTGCTTTTAAAGTTTTGGCTCACTTTCATGCGCTGTAACCATGAGCGTTTTGTAGCATCTTGATAGTTTGTACTTCTTTGAGTAGTTCAGGAATAGCAGGGATATTGAAATCACGTTCCAGTAAGGTCGGAAACACCCCATAAAGTTGATAAGCTTGGTCTAACAGCTGCCAGACAGGGTCAATAATATCTGCGCCGTGGGTATCGACTAAAAAATCATCAGCTTCTTTATAATGCCCGGCAATATGAGCATAAGCAATGCGCTGTGCGGGCATGGCTTTTAAAAAAGTCTCGGCATCATAGCCATGATTAACGCTGTTAACATAAATATTATTAACATCGAGCAAGACCTTGCAGTCAGCTTCTGCAACCACGGCATTAAAAAAGTCAATTTCAGTCATTTCTTGGCCGGGAGCGGCGTAATAAGAGACGTTCTCGATGGCGATTTTTTGTTCTAGGATATCTTGCACACGTTTAATACGAGTAGCGACATGTGACACGGCTTCTGTAGTAAAAGGGATCGGCATCAAATCATATAAATGGCCGCCTAGGCTGCAATAACTTAGATGTTCACTGTACAGTTTAATCTGATGATCGGCCATGAAGCGTTTAATGTCATGAACCAGTTGCTCATCTAAGGCATCAGTACTGCCTATAGATAAGGATAAGCCATGACAGATAAAATCAAAGCGTTCGGTCATCGCGCGTAGCGCTTTACCCGATTTTCCACCCATGCCTATCCAGTTTTCTGGAGCGATTTCATAAAAATTGACCGCTGGCGGTGGAGTAGCTAGTAATTGATTTAACAGAGGTCGTCTTAGACCTAAGCCTGCGCCATGAATGAGGTGTGGAGTGGTGTCCATAAGAACATCTGTGCGTGGTAGACTAAAAATTGGAAGACATGAACTCATGCCTTCCATTAAATCGTTTAAGGGTTAAGCAATGCTAACCATTAACGTTTATTTTGCATGTATTACGACGGGTGCTGGCATATTCATTTTATCGCCACAAGCGCCTTCTTTACCTTTCATAGATTCGCTTTTCATCATTTCACCGCAGGCGCCTTCTTTGCCTTTCATCATAGCGCCGCAAGCTTGTTCCATGCCAGGTTTCATTTTGCCGTCTTTCATCATGTCGCCGCATGAACCTTCAGAAGCTTTTGTTGCAGGTGCGGTAGTTGCAGGTTTTGCATGTCCTGCACAAGCACCTTCTGGCGCTTTAGGCTTATCCATGCCGCCCATTGCTGCGCCGCAGGCCATTTCAGCAACTTGCATATAACCGCTGTTGAGTTCAGTCATGCCGAAAGGATTTACATCTGCGTTAACGTTAGTTGCAGCAAAAGTTGAAAGTAAAGCGGCGCCCATTGCTGCAGCTAAAGGTGATTTATTCATTGATTTCATATTAACTCCCGAGATTATTATAAATATTCGACCGTTATTAATGTCGAATGGCGCTATCATACCAAAGACCACTTAATAAGGAATGAATATCCTTTGATTAGATGGGTCGTGCTAGGGCTGATTTGAAAAAATAGATTTTACGTTTATTCTCAGTGATCATAGTAACGCTCTTAATCGCATTAAAATAGGGGGCTTGGGCCGCCAATTATGTAACTTATACAGAAGCTTTTGTCATGAATAAAAATAAACGTCAGGCTATCTTTGATAAGTTGGCTGAGGCGATACCTGACCCTAAAACAGAGTTAAATTATAGCAGTCCGTTTGAGCTCTTGATTGCCGTAGTTTTGTCAGCACAAGCTACGGATAAAGGTGTCAATAAAGCGACGGCTAAGTTATTTCCGGTTGCCAATACACCAGAGAGCCTAGTGGCGTTGGGATTGCTAAGCTTAAAAACCTATATTAATAGCATAGGTTTATATAACACTAAGGCTGAGCATATTATTAAACTTTGCGAGCAAGTCATACGTTTGCATGCAGGACAGGTGCCTGAATCGCGCATTGAGCTTGAGGCCTTGCCCGGTGTAGGTAGAAAAACAGCTAATGTCATTTTAAATACAGCCTTTGGTCAGCCCACTATTGCTGTGGATACGCATATCTTCAGAGTGTCTAATCGCACTAAAATTGCCATAGGTAAGAATGTAACGCTAGTGGAGCAAAACTTGGATAAAACAGTACCAAACGCTCATAAGCAAAATGCCCATCATTTACTCATCTTACATGGTCGCTATACCTGTATTGCCAGAAAGCCACGTTGCCAAAGTTGTGTGATTGAAGATTTGTGTGAATTTGAGGGCAAGTTAATAGAGTAAGTTGTTTTTTAACGATATGATTCGATCAATATTAATAAGGGGTTTGTGAATGAAACAGCATCAAATGAACCGCTCTTCTGATGAGCAATCGTCAGTCATCGCTAAGGCAGGGTTTAGAGAATTATTGGCCTGGGCCTTTTATGATTTTGCTAATTCTGGCTATACCACGGTGGTACAAACTACTATTTTTAGTGCTTATTTTGTAGGCGTCGTGGCTGGTGCAGAGCAAGGCGTTACACCGGGTCTATCAACCTTGTTATGGTCATTAGCGATAGGACTCGCTAATTTTGTGGTTATGATTAGTGGGCCGTTGTTAGGAGCGATTGCCGATCATCGCGCCTGTAAGAAACGCTTTTTATTAATTTCTTCCATAGGTTGTATCACAGCAACCGCTAGCTTGGCATGGATAGGGCCTGGTGATATCTCTATGGGGATGATGTTAGTGACCGTGTCAGCCATCATGTTTGCTAGTGGTGAAAATCTGATTGCAGCCTTTTTGCCAGAACTGGTGCCTGAAGAGAACATGGGGCGATTGTCAGGTTACGGTTGGAGCTTAGGTTATTTTGGTGGTTTGCTGACTTTAGCTATCTGTTTAGCCTATATTACTTGGGCTAAACAACAAGGTTTGCCCTCGACTCATTTTGTCCCTGTCTCATTACTCATAACGGCTTGCATTTTTGCTTTGGCTGCGTTGCCTACTTTTATCTGCTTACGTGAGCGAGCTATACCGGCGGTATGGGATAGAAGCCGTTCAAGTTTACAAATTAGTTTTGCCCGATTGCTACATACTTTTAAAGAAGCGGCTCGCTTTCGTGATTTATTTTGGTTTTTGATCACCTTGGGTGTGTATCAATCGGGGGTGAGTACGGTCATTGTTTTAGCTGCTATATATGCGCAGGAAGTCATGGGCTTTGATACTCAAGCCTTGATTATCTTGATTATGGTGGTCAATGTGACTGCCGCTGTAGGTGCTTTTATTTGCGGACATTTACAAGATCGAATAGGTTCAGTGCCGACCTTAGCCATCACCTTAGTGATCTGGATAATTGCTGTGATTGTGGCGATATTGGCTAAAGAGACCATCGATATGTGGATCGCAGGTAATCTTATTGGCTTAGCGATGGGAGCCAGTCAGGCTGTAGGGCGTGCGTTAGTCAGTAAGTTTTCACCTATACAACGTACCGGTGAGTTTTTAGGGTTATGGGGCTTAGTCAATCGATTGTCGGCTATCGTTGGGCCATTGAGTTATGGCCTCATTAATTATTGGAGTCAAGGAAATCATCGAATGTCCTTACTGTCGACCTTGGTGTTTTTTATGGTTGGCTTAGCTTTGTTGAGTAAGGTCAATGAGCATCGAGGCAAAGCGGCTGCTATAATCAATATGGTCGAATAGTATTCAAGCAACCGCGCTAAAAATTGTATGTTGATGGATAATTCACTATGATTGCAGTCTGTAGTCATTATCTTAATAAATGAGAGCCAACATGAAACTAATAACCGCTATCATCAAGCCATTTAAAATGGATGATGTGAGAGAAGCATTATCTGAAATCGGCGTTGCGGGTGTCACTGCCACTGAAGTAAAAGGCTTTGGTCGTCAAAAAGGCCATACTGAGCTATATAGAGGCGCTGAATATGTCGTCGATTTTTTACCTAAAATTAAGTTAGAAATTGCTGTAGCTGATGATATGGTTGAAAAAGCTGTCAGCACGATAGTTAAAGCCGCTAATACGGGGAAAATTGGAGATGGAAAAATATTTGTATCTAATTTAGAACAAGTCGTACGTATTAGAACAGGTGAAACTGGCGAGGATGCGATTTAACTCGCTTAGGAACGAAAAATGTTTAACTATAAGAATAAGAGAAATTGGCTGCTGACAGCCTTGCTATTACTACCCACAATAGCGTCAGCAACCGAATTAAATCAAGCCAATACTGCTTGGATATTAACATCAACAGCCTTAGTGTTGTTTATGACGATTCCTGGCCTGTCTTTGTTTTATGCTGGCTTAGTAAGAAGTAAGAACGTACTGTCGGTATTAATGCAGTGTTTTGCTATTACTTGTGTAGTCTCGATACTTTGGCTGGCAGGTGTTTACAGTTTTATTTTTGCCGATGGTGGGAATTTACAGTCGTTTATTGGTGGCGCGTCTAAAGCCTTTTTGCCGGGTATAGGTACGGGATCAATGACCGGAGATATTCCTGAATCGGTTTATTTCATGTTCCAAATGACTTTTGCCATTATTACCCCGGCTTTAATTGTCGGTGCTTTTGCTGAACGTATGAAATTTTCTGCGATGCTTTTGTTTAGCAGTTTATGGTTAATTATTGTTTATATGCCAGTTTGTCATTGGATCTGGGGCAATGGCTGGCTCGCAAAGTTAGGTGTCATGGATTTTGCCGGTGGTATTGTTATTCATGTTAATGCCGGTGTCGCTGCTTTAGTTGCTGCGTTGGTATTGGGTAAAAGAAAAGGTTTTCCAACGACTGCGATGCCTCCACATAATATGACCATGGTCGTCACTGGAGCTGGCATGTTATGGGTCGGTTGGTTTGGCTTTAATGCGGGCAGTGCGTTGACAGCCGATGGCCGTGCAGGGATGGCGATGTTAGCTACGCATATTGGTGCTGCATCAGGTGCTTTAACGTGGATGGTTATTGAATGGAAACGTTATGGTAAGCCCAGCGTATTAGGTATAGTGACGGGTATGGTTGCAGGCTTAGGCACCATTACTCCAGCATCTGGTTTTGTTGGTCCTTTTGGTGCTTTGGTCATAGGTGTGACAGCCGGTATTGTATGTTTTTATGCCACCCAATATGTTAAACGTAAATTGGTCATAGATGATTCCTTAGATGTATTTCCTGTGCATGGAATTGGTGGTATTACCGGATCATTATTAACCGGCGTGTTTGCAGCCAGCAGTTTAGGTGGCTTAGGTCTACCCGATGGCGTTTCTATAATGGATCAAGTTAGCGTACAAGCATTAGCGGTTCTGGTGACGGCTTTTTGGAGTGCTTTGTTTAGTTATCTGATTTTAAAAGGCTTAGATAAATGGATAGGCTTACGCGTAACACTTGATGAAGAAGTGCAAGGTTTAGATACCGTATTACATGAAGAAACCGGTTATCTTGATTTATAAAATGTACTGAATAATGAAAGCTTAATATGAAAGGCGGCTAGTTAAGCCGCCTTTTTTGTTTAGGTTCACGATAACACTGAATTAACGGACTAGGGTTTTATGGTTATTCAACGTATAAGATCTAACATTAAGATACCTGCTGTTATTTTAGGCAGTTTAATCCTTATTTATCTAAGCCTTTGTGTTGTTATCCTGCCTAAATTGTTAATCTCAAAAATTCCTGAACTTATTGAACAGGATACTGGAAGAAAAGCTTTAGTTACAAAAATTCAGATTCAGCCCTTTCCTTTAGCTATTAGTGTGCAGGGTTTTGAAATGCAGGAAGCTGATGGCGCTGTATTTGCAAAATTTGCGGATTTATATATACGCTTAGGATTAATTCAATCGATTCAGCAATCAACGTTGGTTATTGAACAACTGATTCTGACAAAGCCCTTAGTTCATATCTCCAGACAAAAGCAGGGCGACTTCAATTTCCAAGGTTTGGTTAAGGTTAAAGCAGATGATAAGCAAAATAAAGGGGCGATGTTCCCTTTAAGTATTCTGCAACTTAAGTTAGAAGATGGGCAGCTAATCTGGGAAGATTTTAGTTCGGATAAATTAGTAAAAGAAACGCTAGCACCGATTAATTTGAGTATAGAAAATATTTCTACACAGGCTGATCAGCAAGCTCATATCAATCTTTCGTTAGTGCTAAGTTCAGGTGGAATCCTTAACTGGCAAGGACTTGCCGGTTTAAATCCTAAAATGTCTGAAGGGCATGTGCAATTAGATAATGTACACTTAGAAACCTTGTTAGCTTTGGCTAGTCAAAATTACTCACCACTTAGGGTAACGGGCAATGAATTAGTCGCTGCCGATTATAAGGCGACTTATAGTGACCTAGGCTGGCAATTTATCGCCACTCAAGGCGAGCTAGTGCTACATGATGTTCAAGTGCTGGAAGAGAATACAGCAAAGTTGCTCATTAATATGCCGGTTTTTGCTATGCGCGGTATAGCGCTTGATCTAAAAAAACAAAGTTTGTTGGTGGAGTCGTTGTCCGCTGAAAACGCTGACATTCAAATTAGCTTAACGCCTGAGGGTGTTCTTAATTATCAATCCTTATTGCCTGCTAGTACTAATAATCCAATTAACACACCAACAAAAACACCTTGGTTAATTAACGTTAATAGCGTTGTTGTAAATAATGGGGCTTTGAATTTTGAAGATCAGACCTTAAAAAAGCCACTGACGATTGCTATTAAACCGATAGCTTTTAAGCTCACTAATTTAAGTAATCAAGCAGATAATAAAATGCCTGTAGAGCTAAGTTTGGGCATTAATCAAACTGGCTTGATAACACTGAATGGCAACGCGGCACTTAAACCGGCTTCTGCTAATTTGGCGTTAGAGGTTAAAAATATAGATCTAGAAAACTTCCAGTCTTATGTCGATAAGTTTATACATTTAGATGTAATCGATGGGGGATTATATATCAACGGTCAGTTATCGTTTGCAGGTATTGACTTATCTAAGCCCGACATTAAATTTAAAGGCAATGCTGGGATAGATCATTTATTAACGCGTGATCAAATCCTACGTAAAGATTTTATAAAATGGTCTGGCTTGACCTTAACCGATCTGGACATTGATGTATTGGCTCAGCGTTACACGGCAACCTCGTTGTTGATTGATAAACCTTATGCCAGAGTGACCATCAAAAAAGACAAAATGACAAACTTTAGCGATCTAATTATTCGTGATAAAAGCAAGCCATCAATTCAGAAAAGCCCTGTAAACACTAAGCAGTCCTTAGACTATCCCGTGTATTTTAAGTTGGGCAAAATTCAAGTGAATGAAGGTTCTTCAGATTTTTCTGATCTTTCATTGATTCTGCCATTTGCAGCAGAAATCAAAAGCTTAGATGGTGGCGCTAGTGGTCTCTCTTCAGATAAAGAATCCACCATTAAGCTGGCCTTAGAGGGTAACGCTTATGACCTAGCGCCCGTTAATATTAAAGGTGAAATGAGTCCGTATTTGGGTGACTTTAATATCGCCATCAATTTTAATGAGTTGCCAATGCCTTTGGTGTCGCCTTATATGGTGCAATTTGCCGGCTATAAAGTTGAAAAAGGTCAAATGACCTTAGGGCTAAAATATAATGTAAGTCATCATGATTTGACCGCCAGCAATGCTATTTTAATTAATCAATTTGAACTAGGAGATAAAGTTGACAATCCTAATGCGGTAGTCTTGCCGCTTAAGCTGGCGGTGGCCTTGCTGAAAGACTCTGATGGCAAAATAAAAATAGACGTGCCTATCTCGGGTAGTTTGGATGATCCTAAATTCAGTATAAGCGCCCTAGTTGAGGATGCTTTGCTAAATATGTTGAGTAAAATAGTGACCTCACCGTTTCGAGCGCTGGCTTCTCTCATTGGTAGCGAGGAAGACTTAAGTACGGTTAGTTTTCCTGCCGGTCATTCATATTTGACTAAAACGCAGCAGGCTAAATTAGATGGTTTAGCGTTAGCATTAAAGGCGAGGGCGACCTTAACTTTAGATATTAAAGGGACAGCGTTTATCGATCAAGATTGGTTAATCATTAGAGAAGATGCCTTATATGAGCAACTTAAAAGACGTAGAGCCATAGAAATCAATCAAAATTCCGATAAAAAAATACGACATGAATATGTCGAGCTATCGGGTGATGATTACAATCGTTTATTAGCAGATATGTTTATAGAAAAGTTTCCTTTGTTGGCAGATAGATCTTTACTCGGTTCGCCTCAACTGATCAATGCCAAAGCCGGCGATTTTTATGAAACAGCCAAACAAAAGTTATTTACTATTATTAAGCCGGAAGAGGATCGACTTAAACAACTCGCTACCGCGAGAGCCCAAGTAATCGCTAACTATATGGTTCAACAGGGCATAGCCAATGAGCGTTTATTTATTCTCGATACCGCCATTAATCCTGAGCGAGACAATAAAGATATTTCTGTTGTTTTATCGCTGAATAGCCATTAATAACGCCACTATAATTTATAGCCATGAACGAATGGAAGATTAATGAAAGAAGAAAAATATAAGGGTTTTATACGCGTTAAGCCTGGAGAAAATATTCGTCTTAAAGATTGCCCCACCGGTTGGGCTCAGACTGAGGCACTTAAAACAGTTGGTAAGGTGGAATCAAAAAATAATGCCTGCATGTTACTGGAACATGATTTAACTGAATTGGCTCAGGTACAGCAGTTACTGTACGCAGACGATCGCTATTCAGTCTTAATTGTTTTTCAGGCCATGGATGCGGCAGGCAAAGACGGAACTATTAAGCATGTGATGTCGGGCATTAATCCTCAGGGTTGCCAAGTATTTAGTTTTAAGCAGCCTTCGGCTGAAGAATTAGATCATAATTTTCTATGGCGCTACATGAAAAGCTTGCCTGAGAGAGGGCGTATTGGCATTTTTAATCGCTCCTATTATGAGGATGTATTAGTCGTTAAAGTCCATCCCGAGTTATTGCAGAAATTGCCTGATGGAAAAAAAGACCCAGCGTTCTGGGATGCGCGTTACCAAGATATTAATGCCTTTGAACAGCATTTAGCACGTAATGGTACGGTTATACTTAAGTTCTTTTTACATGTTTCGAAAAAAGTGCAAAAAGAACGTTTTATAGCACGCCTAGACAGGCCTGAAAAAAATTGGAAGTTTTCAGCCTCTGATCTTACTGAGCGAGAACGTTGGGATGATTATATGTCAGCTTATGAACAGGCCATTAACTTAACCAGCACAGAATGGGCACCTTGGCATATTATTCCCGCAGATAACAAATGGGCCATGCGCGCTGCTGTCGCAGATATCATTACTACTCGTCTACATAATCTTGATTTAAACTATCCGCTATTAACGGGCGCTCAAATGAAGCTGTTAGCAGAGGCACGAAAACAGCTTGAAAATGAATGAGTTCTGGGTAAAGTTTGATGCAAGCGATGTGGCATGACATACTTGCTCAATGTTGGTGCAAAGAAAGACTTTAATAGCTATTAATTAAATGATTTACCGAAATAACTTTAAATAGATATGAGGTAGGGCAATGAATCAAAGTTTGAAGAAAGCGATGTAGCGAATTATATGAAGGATTTATTGTTTGCAAAGGCTAGCGCGTTGAGCCCTACCTTAATCATTAATGGTCAGAATGTATGGTTTTTAACTAGGATTAATCCATGAGTTTTATATATAGAACAGGGCGATGGTTAGTTAATGAAAATATTCGAAGAATTAGTTTTATTGTTATTTTTATCATAGTTGCCGTTGCCGGTGGCCGTCTCACTCATCTTTATGATGTGTCTAAAAAACCTAAAGTGGTTGTTAATCAGTCGATTGTTGAAGGGGATAACGCCTTAAATATTGGCCGTTATGCTGAAGCGGAGCGAATTTTTTCGGTAGAATTTAAGGGTAATAGCAAAAACAAGGAGGCTGAATGGGGGGTGAAAATAGCGCAACTTAGACAGTCACTATTAATGCCGACCTTTAAGGCCGACCTTGATGCGCTTTATCAAGAAGATCCTAACGATGCCTATGTTAATTTTTTTATGGGTGAATATTATGCGGCTAATCAGCAGTCCGATACAGCCATACCCTATTATGATCGAGCCCTCGCTTTAAATTCAAAGTTGGCTGAAGCTCATTTTAAGTTAGCTGAACTTTATGAGCAGCAAGGCCTTTTAGAAGCGACTACGGTTGAATTGCTTAAAGCTATCGATAGTGCGCCCATCACTAAATACCGAAATAAGCTGGGTACGCTGTATTTTAAGCAAAAGCGTTATGAGGTCGCTATTAAAGAATATGGAAAAAATCAGGGCTATCCACTTTCTGCACTTGAAAGCGCAATGATTTACTGGCGTCTTGAATATTTAAGTCAGGCCTTAAGCTATCAAAAGCAGGCGCTAAATTTACTCGAAAATGAAGTAGTCATGAGTAAACCTGAAAATCAAGAGCCTTGGTATTTTGAGGTACAGCCTAAAAAAGTCATTAGTTTTAATGAGCTAAACCAAAAAATAGCTTACGCATATTATGGTTTATCAGTGAGTTTTTATTTGCAAGGTGATGCGGTGAGAGCTGAGAATGCTGTACAAAAATCACCTGAATTAAGTCCCACTCAGCAATTCGATCTTAAATTGTTGTTAGCTGCTGATCTAGATGCATTGGCTAAAGCAAATGCTGGCTTTTTAGATCAAGTTGAAGCCTATAAGTTACGCTTTCTTCAGCCGCTAAATAATGAAGAAGTCGAGTCTAAGCATTAGCTTGTTTTGCTTGTTTTTTACCAGCTAATAAGGTCATACAGAACCCTATTGATTTAAAAATGGGGGGTAAATGCACTTTTACAAAGTGGTTGGAGTATTTCTAATTGGTGCTAAAAATAAGACTTTATCGTAGTAAATAAAGAGTTTTTCCTACTCAATATTCGGCATGACGCGCTAACCCTTTGGCAGGTTCGATAAAATTTATCCTAGAGCGTGTTAATCATTTGACCAGCTCAATAAAACACATCGCACTACGAACTATATATTTTCAGGCTCTATAGAACATATAGTACAACGTACCAACCCTTTCGCCAGCTCGATAGAAGGTATGATACGACGTACTATATGTTTCTGATCTTCGATAGAATACATCGAACTTGTGAGGGTGGTAGTGTTTCCATTGCTAATAATATTTGTAGCAAGTAATGGCACAATGGGTTTAAGTTACAAGTCATGACTCTTAATCCTGATCCTGATCATGACCATGTCTTCGTGTCAGCAAGCTCATGGTAATCGATACAAATAGCCCAAACACAATCACAATAGTATTGATCGAAAATCCAGCATCAATCATTAGAGCATAAGCCCCCAGCATCAATATAATACTAAGATTTTCGTTGAAATTTTGTACGGCAATGGAGTGTCCTGAACCCATAAGTTGGTGGCCTCGGTGCTGTAGCAATGCATTCATAGGTATCAGGAAGCTACCCGCTAAGCTACCAATCACTATCAACATCAGTACTGCCACCCACCACTTAGTTACTAATACCATGCCTAATACAACTAGGCCCATGGCTATTCCTAAGGGTAATACTTTCACTGCATGTTCCAATGGCACTGCTTTAGCTGCTATTACAGAGCCTATAGCAAGTCCAACTGCGACAAGTGCTGTCAATTGTGTGGCTTGCTCCAAATCGAATTTTAAAGCTACTGCAGACCAAGCAAGAATAATGAAGCGCAGGCTGGTTCCCGCGCCCCAAAACAGTGAGGTTACGGCCAGAGACACCTGCCCCAAAGGGTCTTTCCAAAGTAACAGAAAACTCTGCCAGAAATCTGCCAGCAGGAATCCTGGCGTTCGCTTAGTTAATTTGTGTTCAATGAGAAGCTTGGGAATGAAATAATTGAGTAGTGCTGCCAAGAAGTAAAGCCAAAGAGTGATAAAAATTCCAAATTCTGGAGCTGTATCAATGCCTCCATTGAAATTAAGCTGACTCAGCTGTTGGATAACTTGTTCATCAACACGATGCCCCATCAATAAGCCCCCTAATATAGCACCTAAAATGATGGCTGCGACTGTTAAGCCTTCCATCCATCCGTTTGCCCAGACTAAACGATGAGAGGGAAGACACTCGGTCAAAATACCATATTTGGCTGGTGAATATAAAGCTGCTCCAATACCGACAAAGCCATAGGCGAAAAGTGGATGCACACCCAATAACATAGCTGTACAGCCGACTATCTTGATACTATTACTAATAAACATAACTCGTCCCTTGGGTAGTGCATCTGAGAATGCACCGACAAAGGGGGCGAGCATGATAAAGGCAAACACGAAGAATTGTTGTAATACTGGAATTTGCCAAGAGGGGGCCGCCAAGTTTTTGAGTTGCGCAATGGCTGCAAACAGAAGCACATTATCCGCAAGCGATGAAAAAAATTGTGCCGAAAGTATGATGTAAAAACCGCGATTCATTGGAATGTGCCTTGTGTGATTCTGTGTAAGCCAGAATCATTGCTCTATTAAGTGGTAAGTTGCAGGTTGATGACTTGTTTGATTTGCAAAGAAGACAGCGTAAGGTCAGTTCCAATAATAACCATCGTTGGAACTGACGAATTCGCTTTAGTATGGTTTGTGCTTTACAAGCGCTCAGCTGCTAAATCACTTGCCGGTAGTATAATTTCTTCAAGAGCAGGGACCAGGTTATTAAAGAACTGTTCGGTACAATTAGCCCAAGAATAACTCATAGCAAAATTTCGACAATCATTCGGATCTAATTCTAATGCTTCAGACATTGCTTTTGTTAAATCCTCATCCAGCTTACCTACTTTATCGCTGGTAATGACATCCAGTGGGCCTGTTACCGGATAAGCTGCAACAGGTACGCCACTTGCTAACGCATCTAGCATGACAATACCAAAGGTATCAGTACGACTGGGAAATACAAAAACATCAGCGGCAGCCATATGTCTGGCTAAAGGTTCACCTGAAAGAAAGCCGACAAAAACCGCATCAGCGAATTTATCTTTAAGTTCTTTAAGCTGTGGGCCGTCCCCTACTACAACTTTTGTTCCTGGAAAATCCAGAGACAAAAAAGCCTCAATATTCTTTTCAATGGCTACTCTGCCAACAAACATCGATATAGGGCGGGGTAATGATAAAAAATCTTCTTCTCTTGGATAATAAAAATCAGGATTTACACCACGAGACCAGCGTACAAAACGATTTTTAAATCCCCTTGCAATCAAGTCTGATTCTACCGACTGAGTAGCCACCATGACTTTTTTAGCCGGTCCATGAAACCAGCGTAAAAAGCCATAACCACACGACACAGGAATTTTAAAACGTAAATTAATATATTCTGCAAATAAGGTATGAAATGAGGTGGTGAATGCTAAGTTGTGTTTTATACAGTATCGTCTCGCTGCTATTCCCAAGGGACCTTCCGTTGCAATATGAATGCGATCAGGCTTGAATTCATTAAGCTGCCGACTTAATTTTCCATAACAGGCAATCGCTAAGCGAATGGAAGGGTAAGAAGGGCAGGGAATTGATTTAAATTGATCCGGAGTAATGAGTTTTATTTGATGACCCGATTGCTCTAGGGTGGTGCACGTGTTTTGAATGGTTGTGACTACGCCATTTATTTGTGGATGCCAAGCATCGGTGATGAATGCAATTCTTAATGTCATAAAACCCCTGAATTATATCTATGTTTATTTAATATTCGATCATAGCTGGATAGATAGACCAGTATTGATGGTCAACTATGCTGATTCTCTGAATTAGAGCGATGGATTTTTATGCCTACCTGATGTGTTTTTCTAAGCACTCATGTTAAAGAGAGAATATGACGTTTTAATGAAATAGTTTCGTTAAAAAACTTTTTGATCACTACAATTTACTCAGGAGGGATACCTAGCGGATTAGGTTGTGTCGGTAATATAAAATTAACAATTGAGTTGTACACTTTTAGTTACTGATATTAGACATCGATTACAGGCGATCAATAACTAGCATCCGTTTTTTATGAGCTATGT
>QVQF01000046.1 GCA_003584895.1 Methylococcales bacterium | reverse complement strand
GTAAGCGCCTAACCAAGCCACATTCAAATTAGCCATTCAATCTGGCATCCTTTAGTTTTTTAAAGGAGAACATAAATGGCTTCAGAGTCTTATTGGCAAGAATTGATTGAATTGTGGGAGCGCAGTGGATTAAAGCAATCTGAGTTTTGTCGTCAACACAACTTGGGTAAATCGACATTTTCAAAACGCATTTCAATACACAGAGAACAGCCTAAGCCAGTTAATTCAGCACAAAAAAGTGTGTTGAGCTTACTTCCTGTAACCGTTATTCCGAGTATTGATAACACTTCTAAAGGCATCATGTTTAAACACGCAACTAAATGCCATCAGCTATATTTACCCACTTCCATTTCAGCTAAGTGGGTTGCAGAGTTTTTTCAATGCCTGGATTAATTCTAACTCCCGAACATATTTGGATAGCCGTTGAACCTGTTGATATGCGCCGAGGTATTGATGGCTTGTCATTAATTGTTCAGCAAGTATTAGGTTATTCGCCCTGTGCGGGATCAGCGTTTATCTTCCACAATCGACCAGGCAATCGTCTAAAGTTGTTACTGTGGGACGCTAATGGGGTATGGCTATGTCAGCGACGATTACATGAGGGTAGTTTTGTTTGGCCTAAAGCGACAGAAACAAGTTTTGCAGTGACTCAAGCGCAGTGGCAATGGCTTATCTCGGGTGTCGATTGGCAGCGTTTATCTGCAATTCCCAATGCGCATTGGGTTGTTTGATTGCGTTTATTTTATGTTGAAAATTAGCGCCATTAATTGCCTTTAAATCCAGTAAATACAAGGCTTTCAAGGGATTTCATGCTACAATATTAACCATGAAATCACTCGAAGAACTCGATCATTTAAATCTTGATCCTGCCGCTAAAAAACAAGTAGCGGCAATACTTCAAGCACTCCTAGATCAAGCCCAGCGCGATGCTATTTTGCTACAAGCTAAAGACTTTAAAATCGAAGCTTTAACCCATGAGATTGCCTATTATCGTCGTATTCGTTACGGCGTTAAAAGCGAAGCATTTTCTGCTGTACAGCGTGATGTATTCGAGGAAACTTGGAATACCGATATGTCAGCCATTGAAGCAGAGCTGGAACTCCTCAAAGACGATGCACCTTGCGCCACGATAGCTAAACCCAAACGCCCACGTGCAGGTCGTCAACCGTTACCCGCGCATTTACCCCGTATTGAACATCGTCACGAACCTGAGTCATGTACTTGTGGTCAATGTGGACAGGATCTAGTCAAAATTGGTGAAGACATCACAGAGCAACTTGATGTAGAGCCGGCTAAATTTTTTGTACATCGTCATATTCGCCCTCAGTATGCCTGCCGAGCTTGTGAAACAGTGACTGCTGAACCTATTCCGCCCGCTATCATTGACGGTGGCATGGCTGCAGTCGGTTTGCTGACGTGGGTTATGATCAGTAAGTTTCAGGATCATTTACCGCTCTATCGCTTAGAACAAATAGCCGCACGTGATCAAGTGACCTTATCACGATCAACTCTAGCTGACTGGGTAGGCCGTGTCGGCAGTGCCTTACAACCTTTAGTCGATCGATTAACATGGCATTTGTTACAAGGCAATTCGGTGCACGCGGATGAAACGCCCGTCCCACAATTGGATCCAGGCAAGGGTAAAACCCGTAAAGCCTATCTCTGGGCTTACCGCAGCAATGATCTACAGCCAGGACCTCGTATAGTGGTCTTCGATTATCAACCAGGCCGGAGTGGTGAATGTGCGCGACAGTTCTTAGGGGATTGGCGTGGCCATTTAATGGTCGATGATTATGCCGGCTATAAAGCTCTTTTTACCGGTGAAGCCGGTTGTATTGAATTGGCCTGTTTAGCGCATGCCCGTCGAAAATTCTTTGACTTGCATCAAGCCAATAAAAGCACGCTGGCATCGGAAGCCTTGCAGCGGATTGCCTTCTTATATGCTATTGAGGCCGAAGTTAAAGACATGGGCATCGAGGACAGAAAACGCTTGCGTCAAGAAAAGAGTCAGCCAGCTTTAGCTAGTTTATACGACTGGTTGATACAAGCCCGTATAAAATCACCACAAGGTGGCGCAGCAGCTAAAGCTATCGGCTATACCCTTAAACGATGGCCGGCTTTAATACGCTATGCTGAAACGGGACATCTACCTATTGACAACAATCCTGTAGAAAACTGCATTAGGCCTATTGCAATTGGAAAGAAAAATTGGATGTTCGTAGGTTCAGAGCGTGCTGGCAAGAGAGCTGCCGCCATACAAACATTACTCGGCACTGCCAAACTAAATGGTTTAAATTCAAGTGAATGGCTGAAAGATACCTTAGAAAAACTACCAACCTGGCCTAATAGTCGTATTGATGAGTTACTGCCATTTGCTATTGCGTCGATAGATGCTAAATCACAGAATGAAAATTAAGGATAGGCGGGAGCGCTAGCCGCTTACAATACTTTCATTTCTTGACTACTCATTAAAGTCATTCTCGAGCCATTCATAATGTATCTCTCTTTCGCTACGTTTTGCTGGGCGGAAACTAATAATATGTGCTGTATCGTTCGGAATATAAACTACGGTTAGCACAACCAGAAAATCAAATACATAAGCAAATGATTGTTGACGTATTTCACCATTACGTTCAGTTTGAATATCAAGTCTATAAGGACTTTCAATGACTAGATCAGCATCAATAAAATCAAGTTTATGTTTAGCTAAATTCACTATTCGCTTAGCTTCATACCATGTGAATTTCGTGGACATATAATTATTGTATATATGTTAATTATAATTATCAAAAGAATTCGATTTTAGGGCTCACTGAGTAACTGTAATACTATCTGCTGATAGTATCAAGATATACCAAGGAAGCAGGAGCATCAATATGTCACGTGAATGATGCGCCTGACGGCAATATTCTATAATCGATTGATCAATTGTAATTCTTGCGGATAGGGTGACATATAATAAGAATCTTCTATATAGGGATCGGGGCTTTTACGGAAATGATGCTTAAGTAAGGTGATCGGTACTATTAAGGGGATGTAGCCATTACGGTAACGTTCTATCACTTCGCACAATTCAGCTTTATCGTCAGCGGCTAAATCCTTTTTTAAATAGCCCTGAATATGCTGTAAGACATTAACGTGGTTCTTGCGGTTAGCTACCTTTTTAAGCGTACTCATCAGTTGCAAAATGTACTGCTCTGCAACGTTTACTACATTAACTTTAGTGACGCCGGCTAGTAGCTGCCCCATGTCTCGATAATTATCATGACTCATAATGATTAATTTATGACGCGCATGAAAATGCGTTAGGCCGCTAGGCGTAAGCCCCTCGGTTAACATTTGTTTCCAGCGATAAAGTACATAAACACGTTGTATGAAATTTTCACGTAATCCGGCATCACCCAGTCTGCCTTCTTCTTCTACTGGTAATAATGGATTCAGACGCATCATTTCCTGGGCATAAATGCCTACACCCTCTTTAGAAAATTGCTTGCCATCATAAACTTTCACTCTGTCCATACCGCAACTGGGTGAATTATTTTTTAAAATATAACCGCATAAGTCAGCATGTAAGTCTTTTTGGTGTTCAGCATGATGACGTAAGCGGTCTGTTACATCGAGTTCAGGATCTTTAATGCCGACGCAGTGCAAAGCTCCATCGACTTTTACTAAGTGTATTGTTAAGCGTGGCGTACCTAGACCAATTTCTACCTCAGGGCAAAAAGATTGGAAATCGAAGTATTCACTGAGGGTGCCGGTGATATAAGCATCCCGTTTATGTCCGCCATCAAAACGGACATTTTGTCCTAATAAACAGCCACTAATACCAATTGGAATTTTTTTCATAGGACATTATGTTAATAGTTATAAAGTTGAACTGTTCTTTACTGATGATGGCTTAAAGCTTTTTGATCGACGAGTATTGAAACAAACTGACTAGCTTCTGATAGGGTGTGTTCCATGGCCAGTATGAGTTGTGAAATATCGATACTGATTTCTATGAACTCATGCTGTAAGGCTGCGATGGCTCGAGCATTGAGATTGTGTTTAAGGTAGAGTACTTGATCTTTGAAAGCTGTCAGCACTGGACTGATAGTGTGTTCCGCACGACGCATCGCTTTAATGAGCCGAGTATAGTTTTGTCTGGCCTCTTTTAACTGGCGCTTACTGTTATTACGTAAATTTCGATTCGAATATTCATTGAGTTCGTTTTCCCACTCATTAAATAAAGCTTCACTGACTTGTTCTATGGCTCTTATTCGATGACTGACCTGCTCTGATTTTGAACAACAAAACTGATATTGTCTGTTGAGTAGGTTATATCTATGTTCAAGACTAGATTCGTTAATACTGACTAAGTTTTTAAAGCGTTCTAGTGCGTCCTGAAATTCGTCTCTAGTTTCTTGTAGGCTAATACAAGTTTGTTCAACTTGATAAATAATCTGGTCGCGTTTATGTTCGCCTATGGATTCTCTGGCACTGTAATAGACGGTACGGATTTTTTTTGAGAAAAAACTGCTGATTAAAGACAGTGCGCTAGAGGCTTTTCGTGATTCAGACATGAGCTGGTTGAGATGACGGTGTGGTCATTAATTGATTATCACTCAAGGTAAAAAGCGTTCGACTACTTATGGAGTCGAACGCTTTTTGAATGATGATAAGGCTTAATTAAGCAAAGGGATGTTCCAAAATGATGGTCTCATCTCTTTCTGGGCCTGTTGAAATGATGGTGATCTTAACACCTACCAGTTCTTCCAAGCGCTTGATATAAGCTTTAGCATTATCAGGTAAATCATTAAAGTTGGTTATACCGGCAGTAGTGCCTTCCCAGCCTGGCATTTCTTCAACAATGGCTTGGCATTGCTCATATTGATCTGCGCCTAAAGGAGCTGTTTCAGTCACTTCGCCATGTAGACGATAAGCAGTACAAATGCCGATTTTTTCTAGTCCATCGAGTACATCTAGTTTAGTTAAACAGATACCTGTTACGCTGTTGAGCTTGGCTGATTTACGCATAGCAACGGCATCGAACCAACCTGTACGACGTTTACGTCCGGTAGTCGCACCAAACTCATGACCTTTAACGCCTAGGTGATCGCCATTGGCATCATGTAGTTCGGATGGAAAAGGGCCATTGCCTACGCGTGTAGAGTAGGCTTTAGTAATGCCTAATACATAGTCGAAATCAAGAGGACCTAAGCCACTGCCTGTTGCGGCACCCCCAGCGGTCGTGCTAGATGAGGTCACATAAGGAAAAGTACCATGATCTATATCTAATAAGGCACCTTGGGCGCCTTCAAATAATAGATTTTTCCCTGCGGCTTGATAGCTATACAGTGTTTCGCTAACATCCGTCAACATAGGCTTAATGTGCTCACCTAGACGCAGCATTTCAGCTAAAGTCGTTTCATAATCGACGGCATCAGTATCATAATAATTCGTGAGCATGAAGTTATGATAGTCCAACAGCTCTTTAAGTTTTTCAGCAAAACTCTCACTGTTCAGTAGATCGCCCGCACGTAAACCACGACGTCCGGCTTTATCTTCATAGGCAGGGCCAATGCCACGACCTGTAGTGCCTATGGCTTTACCACCGCGTGCTTTTTCGCGAGCTTGGTCGATAGCAACATGTACCGGTAAAATCAAGGTACAGGCTTCACTGATTAATAAGCGATTTCTAACAGAAATACCGGCTTTTTCAAGAAACTCGATTTCTTCCATTAAGGCATTTGGTGATAAAACCACACCGTTACCAATCATACATTGCACATTATCCCTAAGGATGCCTGATGGAATCAGGTGTAAAACGGTTTTCTCACCACGAATAACCAAAGTATGTCCGGCATTATGCCCACCCTGAAAGCGCACGACTGCTTGCACTTGTTCGGTTAGCAAATCAACCAACTTACCTTTTCCTTCGTCACCCCATTGAGTGCCGATGATAATGACATTTTTTCCCATAATTATTCCAAGCTTAAGCTAAGGGTCTAACGACCCAGTTTTGATTATCGTTTTCTAAAATGGAAGTACACGCTAAGTCTGCTGCGCTTCCAGTTTGTCCAGGTAATTGTTGAACGACCGCATGTTGTTGCGCTCGTAAATCTCGTATTTTTTCAGTAAGAGCACTATCTTCATTATAAGGTGCAAAGATAAGTTCGCGT
The DNA here is from genome assembly GCA_003584895.1 of Methylococcales bacterium. GTDB lineage: Bacteria > Pseudomonadota > Gammaproteobacteria > Methylococcales > Methylomonadaceae > Methylobacter_C. Next base: position 15,762 of record QVQF01000046.1, on the reverse strand, counting down.
AGTGGCGAAGGAGAAGCCGGTTTACTGAGTGACGATAATAGTTTTAAATCCGCACTAAAGCCTGTCGCAGGTCTTGCACGGCCGAATATGGCACCAATATTATCATATCGACCACCGCGAGCAATTTCTCTACCGACTGAGGGTATGAATGCTGCAAAAACCACACCGGTATGATAATGATAGCCGCGCAATTCCGCTAAGTCGAAACTAATCGGTAGTGACGGAAAATGGCGAGCGAGTTTGTCGGCAATGCCAACTAAGTCCGCTAATGCAGTTTTAACGTCATCATTAGCTTTAGCAAATACAGCTTGCGCCTTAGTAATAATATTTTTATTGCCATTAAGTTCAGGTAGTTTTAAAAACATGTTTTTAAGATCTTTATCGATGTTAAAACTTTGCATTAATTCTGCTAGTTCAGTGCGAGCTTTGCGTTGCAATACATCAAATAATTCACTTTCTTGCTGATTAGTTAATCCAGCTTGTTTTGATAAGGCGCGATAAATGCCCACATGACCTAAGTCTAAGTGTACGTTTTGTAAACCGGTGATAGCTAGCATTTCTAGCATCAAGCGAATAACTTCGATATCGCTTTCTATTCCAGCATGACCATAAAGTTCTGCGCCAATTTGCATGGGGCTGCGTGTCTTCTCAAGCGGATCACCGCGAGTATGTAGAATGGTACCTACATAACATAAGCGTGTTGGCCATTCATGTTTGATATTGTGAGCGTCCATTCGGGCAACTTGTGGGGTTATGTCGGCTCTAATACCTAACATTTTTCCACTAATTTGATCAGTGAGCTTAAAGGTTTGTAAGTCTAAATCATGTCCCGAACCTGTTAGTAAGGAATCTAAGAAATCAATAAAGGGTGGGATGACTAGGTCATAACCCCAATAGCTAAATGATTCTAATAGTCTGCCGCGTAACTGTTCTAGATGTTTAGCTTCTGCCGGTAGAATTTCATCTATACCATCAGGTAAAAGCCAGGAATCTTTTTGTTGCATGTTTTGTATGTCCACTCAAACAAAACGCCCCGCGAGCGGAGCGTTTTAATAGTTTTAACGTAGGAGGGTAAAGAGACTACCCTGCCTGCGGTTATTTTTGTTTCTTAAAATACTGAAAGAAATCAGAATCAGGATCTAGCAGCATAACGCTAGAACTTGAGAAGGTCTTCTTGTAAGCATTTAAACTACGATAAAAAGTAAAGAAGCTGGTATCTGCACCATAAGCTTTGGCATAGATTTCAGCGGAAATGGCATCACCTTCACCGCGAAGTATTTCAGCATCACGGAATGAATTAGCTAAGGTGACAACACGTTGTCTATCGGCATCGGCGCGAATTCTTTCTGCGGCTTCCGCACCTTGTGAGCGGAATTCTCTAGCGACTCGTTCGCGTTCAGCTTCCATTCTACGGAATACAGAGCTACTCACTTCTGGAGGTAAGTCGATACGCATTACTTGAACATCAACAATTTCCATGCCTAAAGCGGCTGCAATTTCTTTAGAATTGTTGGTTAATATTTCGCGTATGGCACTACGATCAGTAGATATCAGTTGTTTGATATTACGCTTGCTAAACTCGCTACGGAACGCATCTTTAATGATTTGATCTAGGCGTAAGTTTGCTTGATCTATATCGCCAGCTACCGTGGTATAAAACGTGCTGACATTACCAATGCGCCATTTAACAAAAGAATCCACGATCACGTTTTTCTTTTCAGCGGTTAAAAAGCGTTCAGGCTTCGCATCCATAGTTTGTATGCGGGCATCAAACTTCTTAACATTGTTGATAAAGGGTAACTTAAAATGGATGCCGGGTTCATAATCGTTTTTCACGATTTCACCGAGCCTAAATTTTATCGCTTTTTCTGTTTGATTAACGGTAAATACCGACGTCATAACCAAAAGAAACAATGCCGCTAGACCTAATAAAACTTTATTGACTGTCATTGACGTCCCCTCGCTTCACGTGCACGTGCGACCGGATGTTCAACGACCTGCTCTTGAACCGCGGCTGGTTGCGATTGAGGTTGGTCGCTGCTGCCCGTAGTTGAGGTTGTTGAAGAGACTGGTGTTGGTTGGCGCTGTGTTATCATTTTATCTAAGGGTAAATACATCATATTATTTCCGCCTTTAACGTCGACCATGACTGTATTGGTGCCAGACAAAACAGCTTCCATAGATTCGATGTAAAGACGCTTGCGAGTTACATCAGGAGCCTTGCTATATTCAGTCAGTAGTTTTGTAAAACGATTCGATTCACCTTCAGCCTGAGCAATCACTTGTTCTTTGTAACCTTCGGCTTCTTGGATTTTTCTTGCTGCTGCGCCTCGGGCTTTAGGTACTACATCGTTTGAATAGGCTTCTGCTTCGTTGATCAAACGTTGCTGATCTTCACGAGCTTTAATGGCGTCTTCGAACGAGCTTTGTACTTGTTCAGGTGGTTGTGCATCTTGGAGGTTGACGCTGGTGACTTGTATGCCTGATTGATAGCTATCCATAACATCTTGGATTTCTTTTTTAATCAGCGTGACAATTTCACTACGACCTTCGGTTAAGACAAAGTCCATTGCGCTGCTACCTACTACACCGCGTAAGGCGCTTTCAGTCACCTGTTTTAGCGTGATGGCAGGATTAACCACATTAAAGATAAATTGTTTGGCATCTTTAACTTGGTATTGAACTGCTAATCTAACATCTACATAGTTTTCGTCTTTAGTAAGCATTAACGCTTCTTTAGGAACAGAGCCAGTGATTTGCTCACTGCCGCCACTGCGATAACCCACTTCTATAAAGCGTTGTTGTTTCACATTGACGATATCAACCCGTTCGATAGGGCTAGGTAAATGCCAATTTAAACCAGATTGAGTCGTGTTGATGTATTGACCAAAGCGTGTTTCGACACCATGATTTCCTTCGTCAACAATATAAAAGCCACTTAAGCCCCAAATGGCAAATACACCGCCCGCTAAAAAGCCTAAGCTTTTCATGGAAGCTCCAGACGTAAAGGGATTAGGCGAATCTTCATTATCTTGGTTGTTATTGTTTCCACCAAGAAATTTAGTTAATTTTTCTTGTATAGAACGTAGAGCTTCATCTAAATCAGGAGGCCCTTTTTGGTCACCTCGACCACTCCAGGGGTCTTTCTTATCGTTGCCAGGCTCATTCCAGGACATGCTTATGCTCCGTTTGGATTACTAAATTAATTATCACGAGAGGGTTTGGTGGCTATTCTATCGCAAATCTCTAAAAAGGCGAAAACCACAACAAACAGGTCTAAGGTTAGGACTGTTTATTTCGTCGCTTATAGTCTGGTGTTATGCTTCTGCCTTCAGATATATTTTCAGTTTTTACATCTTTTAACAGACCTAAATGCCTAGCATCAATTTCAATGACTAGTTCATTTGCACCGAAGTCATCAATATGCTCGTTAATTATTTTTGCGCAAGTAAATAATTTTGCTCTGATGTGACCTTGGTCGGGACGTAAATAACAACGTATTTTTTCTTTAGTCGTTGAAAATAATTCCGCTAAAACTTCAAAAAGCAGTTCTATACCTAAGCCGGTTTCAGCAGATAACCAGACTCGAATAGCATTGCCCGATTCATCTCTATCGATATGGGGTAGAACATCATCTAATAAATCAACTTTATTATAGATTTCAATTTGCCTGACCTTGTCGGCATCTATGTCTTCTAAGACGATATTAACTTGCTTAATAATCTCATCTCGATCTTCACTATGCGCATCAATGACATGCAGAAGTAAATCAGCTTCGCTCGCTTCTTGCAGCGTAGATTTGAAGGCCGCTACCAACTCATGCGGTAAATGGCGAATAAAGCCTACCGTATCTGCCAAGATAATTTCGCTGCTATTAGGTAACTGACAGCTACGTAAGGTTGGGTCTAGCGTGGCAAATAGCTGATCTGCAGTGTAAATGTCAGCGCCTGTCAGCGCATTAAAGAGCGTGGATTTCCCCGCATTGGTATAACCCACCAATGAAATAGAGGGTATTTCAGCTTTTTTACGTTTACTGCGACCTTGATGCCTTTGCTTGTCTACTTTATCTAGGCGTTGCTGAATTTGCTTAATACGCAAGCCTAATAAGCGTCTATCGGTTTCTAATTGAGTTTCGCCAGGACCACGCAGGCCAATACCGCCTTTTTGGCGCTCTAAATGCGTCCAACCTCTGACTAATCGAGTTGATAAGTGTTTAAGTTGTGCAAGTTCAACCTGAAGCTTACCTTCAAAAGATTGTGCGCGCTGAGCAAATATATCTAGGATCAGACCATTTCTGTCAACCACTCGAACACCTAGAGCTTCTTCGAGATTTCTTTCTTGGCTAGGTGCTAGCGGATGATTAAATAAGACAACGTCAGCTTCATAGGTTTCAATGGCTTCTTTAAGCTCTTCTAATTTACCTTTGCCGACAAAATATCTTGAGTCGGGACGTTTGCGACTGCCAGTGATGACAAAAACAGGGTCAGTTCCGGCTGATTTAGCCAGCTCTTTTAATTCTAAAAGATCTTCCTGCCCATGACGAAAAGTGAGATGAACAAGTATGGCGCGTTCACCTGAATCGGGACGATCAAACAATAAAATACTCCATGAAGGTAATAGGGGGTGAGGTGATTTAGGATATCTGCAAGTTGTTAATCTTCAATGATCTCATCATCGCGTGTCATTTTGACGGCTTTGCTGGGGACTATAGTTGATATGGCGTGCTTATAAACCATTTGGCTGATAGTGTTTTTTAGCATGATGACATACTGATCAAATGAGTCAACTTTCCCTTGTAGCTTTATACCATTGACAAGAAAAATGGACACAGGCGTATGTTCTTTTCTGAGGGTATTTAGAAAATTATCCTGTAAATTTTGGCCTTTCGACATCTGACTTCTCCTTGTTATTCTATTTAAATGCTTCTTAAGATAACTGTAATTAACGACCAATACAAATTAAACTGAATTTGTCTGTATCTGTTGACATTATTCTATCAATAGATGAGTTGGGTCGCTGCTATTTTATGTGGGTTATTTTCAATTTAACGAATAGGTGTCGATAATCTTCATTGGCTAGTGCATCGCTTAAAATTAAACGCGTTTGTTTGGCTCGAGTAGTTCGAAATCCTGGCTGCACGCGCTCTCGGTAATGTAAGAAAATGGCAAAGGGTGTGAGGACAGTAGAGTCTAAAATCTCAATTGAAACTAAGTCGTGGTCTTTTGATAATTGCCAACCTAAGCTTTCTGTATATTTAAGGATGTACTGTTCATTTTTTAAGCGTTTTACCGCTAACCAGCCTTGTAGACAAATGATAGTAATTAGTCCTAATTTAAATATTAAACCTAAGTCATTAGCCGTGCTGGCGACTAAAGCTAAGGTATGAATTAGAATGAGTGTCGCCCTCAAACGATGAGATGGTTTAATGGCAAGTAATAGGGCTGGTTCAGATTGTTGTGACATGGCTCAGGTTTCAAGATTTATCGGTTTACGTTAAAAAAGCAATTCCTCTGTAGAAAGTTAACGTAAGACTATTTTACTTAGTCGCCTTTCGCCTCTCCGTCTGAGTTACTATATAATCAATGACTATTTTAAAACTGACGTTGCTATTATGAATCCCAATTGGAAAAACTTTTTATTGAGTCAACAAGCGCACTTTGAAGACGATGCGGCTATTAAATTTCCTGTTAGTTTAGCGTATAACGACAAAGTACTTTGCCCAATGTTGCATTTAGGTATTTTGACAGTGAGTGGTGCAGATGCAGGTCGCTTATTGCAGGGACAAATCACCTGCGATGTTAATGAGTTAACAGAAACGAAGAGTAGCTTAGGCGCTTTATGTAATCCTAAGGGCAGGGTAATAACAACCTTTTTGTTAATTAAAAAGGCGGATGTCTTCCTGATGGTTTTGCCGATAGTTTTATTGGAAGCTGTTAAGAAAAGATTACAAATGTATGTCTTAAGGTCGGCGGTTAGCATAACGGACAGTAGTGATCATTATTGTTTGATGGGCTTAAGTTCCTCTGTCTTGGCCACTGAAGTTTTAATGCATACTCAGCAACAAGACGTTATCAGTATTCAGTTCTCAGCTACAAAAAGTCGGCATTTAGTTATTGCAGAAACTGAGGCAGCGATAGCGTTTTGGTCAGAGCAGGTCGCTACTTCAGGTTATCAGCCTGAAAATTCGGAACATTGGCGCTATCTGGATATGCTAGACGGTATTCCTTGGCTAACAAATGAAACCTCTGAAGAATTTATACCGCAGATGCTTAATTTAGATCAATTAGGCGGTATTAGTTTCACTAAAGGCTGTTATACCGGTCAAGAGATTGTTGCCCGTACTCATTATTTGGGTAAGGCAAAAAGAAGCTTATTCTTGGCTGAATGTGCTGTGCCTAATGCTCCACTGCCGAATGAAATCATTATTGATGACGTTACCGATGATGCGCAGCCTATCGGTCGAGTATTGCACGCGCAGCATAGTGGTGCGTGTTATCAGCCTGAGAGTGATTTGTGTAAGCTATTGCTGGTATTACCCGTGGCTACAGATAGCGTAGATCATCTGAAATTAAAAGACATGCCACAGTGTCCCATTACTATCAATAGGAGTTGGCTATGAATACTTCCGCAGGTTTAGCTTTTCGTCGGTTAGGCATACTCACTATTTTTGCCGTTTATTGCGTGATACTGGCTGGAGGTATCGTCAGGGCTTCTGGTGCCGGTATGGGTTGTCCTGATTGGCCTACTTGTTTTGGACAGTGGATACCTCCGACTGAGGAGGCGCAGTTGCCGCCTAATTACCATGAGCTTTATGCGCAGCGCGGCTATGAGAATACTCAATTTAATCCAGTAAAAACTTGGACAGAATATACCAATCGTTTAGTTGGCGTGAGTATTGGTTTTTTGATTTTTTTAACCGCTTGGTCATCACGGATTTATCGACGCACTGATAAAACCATCTTTTATCTTTCTTTAAGCAGTTTCTTTCTGGTGGGCGTTCAAGGTTGGCTAGGTGCGCATGTGGTCGCTAGTAATCTGAAGCCTTTTATGATTACAGTGCATATGTTGTTGGCCTTGGTCATTGTGGCCTTATTGATTTATACCATTGCTAGATCACAGCATGACTCCTTGAGTCAGCTTGATACAGGCGACTTGCCTGCCAAGTTTAAGACGGTTTTGTGGGTTGCGATGTTCATGACTCTAGTGCAGATCGCTATGGGCACACAGGTGAGAGAGGCGGTTGATGTGATTGCTCATGCCAATATAGATAGGCAATTTTGGCGTGATGACTTTCCGATTATCTTTTATATCCATCGGTCTTTTTCATCGATCATTCTGTTTACTAATTTATGGCTAGCTCGAAAGCTATATCTAGCTGTTGATAAAAACAGTCTATTGTTTCGTACGGGCTTTGCGTTGATCTCCTTGGTGGTTTTAGCCATCGTAGCAGGTATTAGTTTAGATCGATTAGGCGTGCCAGCATTGGTTCAGCCACTGCATTTGTTATTAGCTAGCTTGATATTTGGGGTGCAATTCTTTCTGTATCGCAGCTTGAGTTACGCTAACAGATAGGTCGCGTAGATGGAGTAAAACAGCTTCAGCTGTTTTATAGTGCAATAGCTGAAGCTATTGCACTCCACTTAAAGGATAGTGACGTTAAGGTCTTATTAAATAGCTTGCTTAATCCGCGCTAAAGCATTTTCCAAATTAGCCATGCTAGTCGCAATAGAAATTCTAATATGACCTTCGGTTCCAAAGGCTGATCCCGGCACCAAGGCCACGCCGGCTTTTTCGATTAAGTAATCAGAAAATTCCAAGTCGTTGTTAATGCCGTCTAAGCGAGCTATTAGTTTTTCTATGTTGGGGAAGACATAAAAAGTGCCATCCGTTTCTAAACACTCAACGCCTTCGATGCTGTTCAATTCAGCAACCACATAATCATGGCGTTTTTTAAATTCCACACACATATTGCTAATAAAACTTTGATCGCCCGTTAAGGCGGCTTCCGCAGCATATTGTGAAATAGAAGTAGGGTTAGAGGTGCTTTGTGATTGTATGGTACACATCGCTTCAATCAAGTCAGCAGGGCCTGCGGCATAACCAATACGCCAGCCGGTCATAGAATAGGCTTTAGATACGCCATTCATCACCACGGTACGATCATAAAACTCAGGATGCGCATTTAAAATATTAACAAACGAACCTTGATTCCATAGGATATGTTCATACATATCATCGGTGGCGATAATGATATTAGGGAAGTCTGTTAATACATCACCCAGCGCTTTCAGCTCTTCTAAAGTATAAGCCACACCTGAAGGATTAGAGGGGCTGTTAATAAAGATTAAACGAGTTTTGTCGGTAATGGCTGCACGTAATTGTGCTGGTGACATTTTAAAATGCTGCGCCTGTGTAGTTTCGACAATAACGGGTACACCGTCGGCTAACAACACCATATCGGGATAAGAAACCCAAAAAGGCGCAGGAATAATGACTTCATCACCCGCATTTAATAAGGCTTGAGTGAGATTGTAAGAGCTTTGTTTGCCGCCGCACGAGACTAAAATTTGTTTAGGCTGGTAATCTAGACCATTATCATTCTTAAATTTTGCGATAATGGCTTTCTTTAGACTGGCAGTGCCATCGACAGCCGTATATTTAGTAAAACCACTATCCATGGCTTTAACAGCTGCGGCTTTAATATGATCGGGAGTATCAAAATCAGGTTCGCCAGCACCTAAACCAATAATATCTTTGCCAGCAGCGCGCATTTGAGCGGCTCTGGCAGTAATTGCCAAGGTAGGGGACGGTTTAACGGCTTGGACTCTATTAGAAAGTGTAATGTTCATGTTCTACTGAATAAGATTAGGGATGAAATTGCTGGCAATTATACGCTATGTGACGGCTTGCTAATAAGCCGATATTAAAAAATGTTTGATTTTATCGTTGCTGCATTCTGTACTCATCGTTATGCGCAACTGTTTTATTATGGTGTTGATTTTGTAGGTCGGGTTAGGCATTAGCCGTAACCCGACATTTCGTAGCTCATTGCGTCGGGTTACGCTATCGCTAACCCGACCTACCTGACATATCGTTGTTTTGAAGGTAGCGTTCAAGAATTTATGCTGATATTGCCTGATGTGATTGAGAAATTAAGTGAAGAAACCATTTAAGCTGCATAGTAAATTTAAGCCCGCAGGCGATCAACCCACTGCTATTAAAGCATTGGTCGAAGGCTTGAGTGATGGCGAGGTGCATCAGACTTTGCTGGGGGTTACAGGCTCGGGCAAGACCTTTACTATCGCCAATGTGATTAATGAGGTACAGCGTCCAGCGATGATTTTGGCGCCGAATAAAACACTCGCCGCGCAGTTATACGGAGAAATGAAAGAATTCTTTCCGGAAAATAGTGTGGAGTATTTTGTCTCCTATTACGATTATTACCAGCCAGAAGCTTATGTGCCGGCCTCGGATACCTTTATTGATAAAGATGCTGCGATTAACGAGCATATCGAACAAATGCGCTTATCAGCGACCAAAGCCTTAATTGAACGCAAAGATTCTATCGTAGTCGCTACGGTTTCTGCCATTTACGGTTTAGGCGAACCAGAATCCTACTTTCAAATGGTCTTGCATCTGGTCAAGGGTGATTTGATTAATCAGCGTAGTCTATTGCGTCGTTTGGCAGAAATGCAGTACACCCGTAACGATTTAGAGTTGCGTAGGGCGACTTATCGAGTGCGTGGTGAAGTCATTGATATTTTTCCTGCTGAATCCGATAGCGCAGCTTTAAGAGTTGAATTGTTTGATGATGAGATCGAACGCTTATCATTATTTGATCCTTTAACAGGTGAGATTTTACAACGCTTGGCGCGTTATACCGTTTACCCTAAAAGTCATTATGTAACGCCTAGAGAGCAATTGTTATCAGCCGTTGACATGATTAAAATAGAGCTTAAAGACCGGCTCAAGCACTTACGTTCCTTAGATAAGCTGGTAGAAGCGCAACGCTTGGAACAGCGCACTTTATTCGATATTGAAATGATCTTTGAAGTGGGTTATTGCTCAGGCATAGAAAACTATTCTCGTTATCTGTCGGGTCGAGCGGCGGGAGAGTCTCCACCCACCATGTTTGATTATTTACCGGAAGATGCCTTGGTCATCGTTGACGAAAGTCATGTCACGATTCCGCAATTAGGTGCGATGTATAAAGGTGATCGATCGCGTAAAGAAACGCTAGTCACCTATGGCTTTAGACTGCCATCTGCACTCGATAATCGACCCTTAACCTTTGCCGAATTTGAGGCTAAATCGCCGCAGCGCATATATGTATCTGCCACACCTGGTCCATATGAACGAGGGCTCTCGGGTGTTTTTGCCGAGCAAGTGGTAAGGCCAACAGGTTTATTAGATCCCGTGGTCGAAGTTCGCCCAGCAACGACACAGGTGGATGATTTGTTATCAGAGATTCATTGTCGTGTCAGTGTTAAAGAACGGGTATTGGTAACAACCTTAACCAAGCGTATGTCGGAAGATTTAACCGAATACCTAGCAGAACATGGGGTGAGGGTGCGTTATTTGCATTCGGATATTGATACCGTAGAGCGCGTCGAGATTATTCGTGATTTACGCTTAGGCAAGTTTGATGTCTTAGTTGGCATCAACTTATTGCGTGAAGGCTTAGATATTCCTGAAGTTTCTTTGGTGGCGATATTAGATGCTGATAAGGAAGGCTTTTTGCGTTCGGTAGTCTCTTTAGTTCAAACCATAGGTCGGGCCGCTAGAAATGTCAACGGTAAGGCAATTTTGTATGGCGATAAAGTCACCAAATCTATGCAACAAGCCATTGATGAAACCGAGCGGCGTCGTGAAAAACAGCACCAATTTAATATTGAACACGGAATAGAACCAACCACTATCTTTAAATCCATTACTGATATACTTCAGGTAGCGATTCCGGGCTCAGGTCTGCCGAGCAATGTTAAAGCGCAGAATAAAGCCGCGGAACCAATAGCTGATTATAAAAACATGAATCCCAAGCAGTTAAGCAAGAAGCTCAAACAACTGGAAGATGATATGTATCGCTATGCTAAGAACTTAGAATTTGAAAAGGCGGCCGGCATTCGTGATGAAATAAGGTTGTTGCAGGAACAGAGCTTGGTTTGATTTATTACGATTTAATTTGCCGTCTATAATTTCGCAGTTGTGTGCTTGGTCTATGCTTGAGCACAATATACCTTGTGCATAGGCCAAGCACAGACGTGAAGGTTATAGATAATATACCGAAGGTTTTAGGGCGAGCAGCGGTATTTTTTAGCAAAAGAACGAACGATGCAGGGATGATGACGAACATTACAGGGATGCTGCCGAAAGTTTTTGCGCTTTCCCTAAAAGTAATTGGGAGCGGGCTAGCATTTACTGCGCTTTCCCTAAACTTCATTGCCTTACGCCTAAGGTTCTCAGGGAGGCCGCACTTGTTCAGGGGGAGAGCAACCCAAAGCACTAGGAAGGCCCTAAAAGTCGTGTGAATTCAGCTGCAAGATGCCGTAGCCTTCCTAAGAGACGCCGTGCTATTCCTAAAAGTTTCTACATCGATGCATAAAGATCGAAGACGAATGCTGACAGTATTTGTTGACATAAAAACTATTAGAGGCGTACTATGAAGGCTAGATTATTCAGGGCATTAATAAGCGCTAATCTAGCAAAAACATCCAGCAACAAGGCGCAACAATTTGACATCGAAACTGAATCTTTGCGTCCTGCTGTCAAGATGCTAAACCATTTCTTATAAGGCTTTAAGCAATTACTTACAACTATGGCAACTAACAGTTATTTTCCAAGAGCCGAGGACGCACAGATCGTCTGGCTATCTCATTATGCTTTAAAGCTTCCTATTAGAGGACCTACATGCAGTATCAGTTCCGATGAGATCACTAGCACTTTGCAGGACATCACTTACTGGACTTGGATCTTACAATATTGGCATCCTGCACTACAACGTGACGCTAAAGATGCAACCGCACATAAGCAACTCATTGTGTCTGGTATAGGTAATAGCAGCGGCACGATCAGTCATCCGTTATCTTCTCAATTTCCGAACTCGCCACCTATGCCTGAACCGGGTGTGCAAAAACGCTTATTCAATCAGATTGCCCGTATCAAGACCAGTCTTAACTATAACGACGTTATCGGTCATGACTTAGGTATTATAGGTAGCTCTAATACTGTAGAGCATTTGATTCCTGAGCCTACTGTTTCTGTTGAACTTGGCAAAACTGGCAGTCGTGTGCGTATCGACTTTAAAAAACACGGCCACGATGGTATCTGGATCGAAAGCCGTATCAACGGTGGCAACTGGGAGTTTCTGGCCGTTGACACGGTTAAGCCTTATTACGACGAGCGTCCTTTAGCGACTGGCAACAGTCATGAAACGCGGGAATATCGGTTGCGTTGGTGGGATAAAAGTGTGGCACATGGAGAATGGAGCGCGGTGCAGCAGGTGGTGATTGGGGTTTAATAAATTGTCAGTAAATCCCACTCCGTTAGGTGGGGGAGATGTCAAATGATAAATAATCAACTTAAATCTAGATGATGCAAGCAACAGTTCAACTTAGTTTTTAGCTCAACCAACCAAATGGATAGGCTCGTATTTATCTTCAATAACAAAATAGTTACAGGATGTTTGCGGGCTTATCTTGTGCTTTTTAACTATTTTAATAGTAACTCATTAAGTGATTTTATGAACCCATATTTTAATCGAATTCATAAGTGTAATAATGCCCTAACATTATTACTGGCGCTAATCTCAGTCTTAGTATTTATTAGTCCAGACGTAGTCGCCATGCCTAGTTTTGCGCGGCAAACAGGCCAAGCTTGTAGTGCCTGCCACACTCAGGCCTTTGGAGCAAATTTAACACCCTTTGGACGTGATTTTAAATTAGGTGGTTATACCATGAGTGGTGGCTCTAGTGCTGATGCAAAAGTGCCGGCTGTCAGCGCCATGATTATGGGATCATTCACTAATTCAAGGGCTGATCAGACGCCGCCAGATTCGCCTACAGGCTACAATAAAAATAATAATTTTACTTTTGATCAAGCGGCAGTCTTTTATGCGGGACGCATTGTTGACAAAGTGGGGGCCTTTAGTCAGCTAACTTATAATGGCTATTCTGAACGATTAGCGTTGGATAACTCTGATATTCGTTTTGCTGATCAATTGGATGTATGGAATACGCCTATTACCTACGGTCTTTCATTTAATAATAGCCCAACAGTACAAGACCTATGGAATACCACACCGGTCTGGGGCTTTCCTTATACTAAAAGTGCCTTTCAAATATATCCAGGAACTACTGCTTTAATTGATGGGCAACTTTCAGGGCAGGTCGGTGGTGCTACTGCTTACGCCATGATTAATAATGTGCTGTATCTTGAAGCTGGCGGCTACACTTCGTTAGACAATAATGTACAGAAGGGTTTGGGTGTTGCTAATGCGGCACAGCAGCAAATTGATGGTGGTGCGCCTTATTGGCGTGCGGCGCTACAGCACGATTGGAAAGGACATTATTTCTCAGTAGGTCATTATGGGATGACTGCCAATGTCTTTCCAGGGCGCGATCAAACCTTTGGCACAGACCGCTATACGGATCTTGCTGTTGACGCCACTTATCAGTTTATGGGTAATACTAAGCATATCTTTGAAACCAAAACGACTTATATCTACGAAGATCAAAAATTAACAGCCAGTCAGCTTGCCGGTAACGTGGCTTCATCAGGCAATACCTATTTAACGACCTTCAAATTTAATACCGCCTATACCTTTATGCAGACTTATGGTGCTACTTTTGGCTATAACAAAACGGCTGGTTCGACAGATATTAACCTTTATTCAGGTAATGGTAACTTTAAGCCAAACAGTGAGTTTTATACGGCAGAGCTGGTTTATGTGCCTTTTGGTAAATCTAACTCATATCATTATTTGCTGAATCTACGCACCAGCCTTCAGTATATTGCTTATACTGAATTCAACGGTACCAGTGCACAGGCGAGTGACAATAATACCTTCATGGTTAATGGTTGGATGGCGTTTTAATTCCATTTTATAGCTCAGCATATCTTTGTCTTATTTTAGTGTTTTAAAATTGATTTTTGATTTAAAGCTTAAGTCCGGAGATTGGATGTTTATCGTAAAAATATGCGATTAATATCTTCTCTCTTATAGCGACAGTCATGGGCTTGGGCGTATCTTATGACGATATTTATTAACATTATCATGCTTTGTGGTTTTCTTATGGCCTCTGCCCATGCTGAAAGCGTGCAGCCTCTAGCAGTAACAGCTTCTGCAAAATCACCTGCGCAAATGATAGACAGAGATTCTGAATGTACTCGCTGTCATGATGAAAATGAAACTAAACCGATACTGTCTATTTATCAGACTGCACATGGCAATAAAGCCGATGCACGCACGCCTTCGTGTCAATCGTGTCATGGTGAGAGTGTAAAGCATTTGGCGAGTAAGAGTGATGCGCCTGATGTGATTTTTGGTGCTAAAAAAGCTGTTTATACGCCTAATAAAACACAGGATCAGAATGTGGCTTGTTTGTCCTGTCATGAAAAAGACCCTAAGCGCACGCATTGGCAAGGTGGCGCTCATCAGGCGGCTGATCTGTCTTGTACCTCATGCCATGTTGTCCATTCGGCGCATGACAAAGTACGCGAGAAACCGACTCAAGCCTTAGTGTGCTTTACTTGTCATCAAGATCAAAAAGCGCAAGCGAATAAGTTTTCTCATCACCCGATTCCTGAAGGAAAAATCGCCTGTTCTGATTGCCATAATCCACATGGCTCGGCAGGACCGAAGTTGCTAGTTAAAAATACCGTCACGGAAACTTGCTATACCTGCCATGCTGAAAAGCGTGGACCCTTCTTGTGGGAGCATCAGCCGGTCACTGAAGATTGTAGCAACTGCCATACCCCGCACGGTTCTAATATCACGCCGTTGCTAAAGTCGCGTCCACCGTTTATGTGTGATGAGTGTCATGATGGTACGCATAATAGCGTATCGCCTGTTGCTGGTAATGCGGCTGGCATACAAGGTGGCTTGACGGGTGCCCCAGCAAATCCAAGTGCCAGTTATACAGGTCGGGCTTGTATGAATTGTCATAGCATGGTGCATGGCTCTAATAATCCGGCTGGTGCGTTATTGCAACGTTAATCTAATAATGGAGATAGTCATGAAAACTCGTAATGAAAAAATGAATATCAGTCTCTTAGGTTTAGCGGTGCAGTGTGCCTTGCTGACAGCTGTTGCTCTACCACTGAATGCGGTTGCAGATGATGCGGATGCTTTAAAGCGTCCGACTAACTCGGTAGAGTTCGGTTCTTTATATTCTAGTCAAAACTCGGCTCGATTCGGTCAATATAATGGTTTGAATGACGGCGGCTTTTACGGCTTAGGCGGCTTTGATATACGCGGCGGCGATGGCTATGATGATAGTAAAAATAGCGCTCTGCGTTGGAAGCTGAACGGCAGCAATCTCGGTACCACGTCACGTAATGTCGACGGTTCGGTGGGTGATCAAGGTAAGTGGAAAGTCAACCTAGGTTACGACGAGTTACAGCATAACATCACCGATAGCTATCAAACACCGCTACAAGGCAGTGTCGGTGGGAATAATTTTACTTTACCTTCAAACTTTGGCACAGTTAACGCAGCAACAGGACAAGCGGGGACGCGTTCGATAATTCCAGGAACAACCCCCC
>QVQF01000148.1 GCA_003584895.1 Methylococcales bacterium | reverse complement strand
TTTCTGCTCTCGCGTTAAACGTACGACTGGCTATTTTTTTATCTTTAGCCCAGCTCGGTATCAGTCCCCAGTGCAAGTTAACAGCTTTATGGCTGCCATCTTCTAAGCTAATCACGGCAAGGACGTCTTGTCCCGGAGGAATATTGTAGTCCGGTTGATAATCAGGCAAACAGGGCACAGCAAAATGCGCCATAATCTGAGCCTTCGTTGCAATTAAGTTATAACGTCCACACATCAATGCACCCTGAACTGATTAAACTGGAAGAAACCTTTAAGCCGTCGATACTCACAAAAATTGATGAGTCTTTATGTGCTCACAAGGCTATTGAATTATGGATGAAGCGTGATGACCAACTACATCCTGTTATATCGGGCAATAAATGGCGTAAATTAAAATTTATACTTGATCATGCGCTGTACTCAGGTGCTGATACTATCATCAGTATGGGTGGTGTGTATTCGAATCATTTACACGCCCTCGCCTACGTCGGCAAAGTGCTAGGCTTAAAAACCATCGCTTATGTCAGAGGCGATGCACCGGCGGTATTAACGCCAACTTTAGTTGATTTAAAAAATTGGGGCATGGAACTTAGGTTTATTTCTCGTACTGAATATCGACAACTCAGGCACTATAAAGGCTGTTTAGATTTACCAGGCTTAAAGCCACAACAATACTGGCTGCCCGAAGGTGGCGCTCAGGCTTTAGCCTTGTGCGGCGTGACAGAACTCGTAGCAGAAATTGATATCGCTTATGACTATCTCTGCGTACCCTGCGGCACTGGTGCAACTTTAGCAGGACTAATTTCCGCCACAACTGATAATATCTCACTGCTGGGCTTTGCTGCTTTAAAAAATGCGGGCTTTTTAAACACGGATGTCAGTTCCCTATTAAAGCAATCTAAAAACAACTGGCAGATTAATTTGGATTACCATTTTGGTGGCTTTGCCAGCACGACACCTGAACTACTGAACTTTATATCAGCTTTTGAAACTAAAACAACCATACAGCTTGAACCTGTTTATACCGGAAAAATGATGTATGCACTTTATGATTTAATTAGCCAAGGGCACTTTAGCGCAGGTCAACGCATTATTGCTATTCATACTGGTGGCTTACAAGGCGATAGGGAACGCAGTCGATGAAACGAATATTAGAACCCGAACTTATGCTCGATGAACGTCAGGTCAGGGCTTATGCAGAGGCGGACTTTGAAATTCCTCATCAAGATTTTATAAATCGTTTAAGCACATGGGTTAATGAACCGGGCTTTTCGGGCACAGCATTGGATTTAGGTTGTGGCCCTGGCGATATCAGTTTTAGATTTGCTAAGGCTTTTCCTTTAAGCAAACTACACGCGGTCGATGGCTCACAGCCTATGCTCAACATTGCACAAGCTGCGTTAATTCCTGATTTAGCGACTCGCCTACATTTTATACAAGGCCTGTTGCCAACTGTCATATTACCGCAATCTGACTATGAGATAATTTTCTCTAATAGCGTCTTACATCACTTACCCGATCCTCAGGCGCTTTGGCAAACTATAAAAAACTACGCTATACCAGGGACTCGCATCATCATTATGGATTTATTACGCCCTGCTAATTTAGCAGTAGCGCAAAAAATGGTACAAGACTATACCGCTAATGAACCTGACATTTTACAGCGGGATTTCTATCATTCCTTATTAGCCGCCTTTAGCATAGAAGAAATAAGTACACAATTAGCACAAGCTGATTTACAGTTACAAGTAGAGCAAATCAGTGACCGGCATGTTTTTATCACAGGTGTTATTCGATAATTTAAGGATACAAATGGACAGCAGCACAATAGTTGAAAGCGTAGACCTCGATCGACCAGAACTCTATATTAACCGTGACCTAAGCTTACTAGAATTTAATAAGCGAGTATTGGCACAAGCAAAAAATGAAGCCGTTCCCTTACTTGAGCGCCTCAACTATCTGTGCATCTCTTGTTCCAACCTTGATGAGTTTTTTGAAGTGCGGGTCGCCAGCGTACTAGAAATAGCCGCTATCGACCCTAAGGCGACAGCATTAGACGGTTTGACACCTAAAGAACAATTAGAGCAAATCTCTATTGATTCACACAAATTAGTAGAAGAACAATATCAGATTCTTAATGAAATATTGATTCCGCAATTAAAAGCTGAAAACATTCGCTTTATTCGCCGCCATGATTGGAATGAAGCTCAACAAAAATGGTTAGCCAAATATTTCAATGATGAATTGTTACCCATTTTAACCCCTGTAGGCTTGGATTCGGCTCACCCTTTTCCACGCATACTCAATAAGAGTTTAAATTTTATTATTTCTCTGACGGGCAAAGATGCCTTTGGTAGAAATAGTGGTCGAGCCATTTTACAAGCGCCTAGGGCCTTACCTCGCGTCATACAATTACCGGCTGATGACACGCAAAGTGGCCCTTATGACTTTGTGTTTTTATCCTCTATCATTCATGCTTTTGTTAATGAATTATTTAATGGTATGACCGTTAAAGGCTGCCATCAATTTAGGGTCACTAGAAACAGTGATTTCTTTGTTGATGATGACGCCATTGATGATTTATTGTTGGCTGTTCAAGGCGAACTCGCTATGCGTAATTATGGTGATGAAGTCCGCTTAGAAATAGATGCCGCCTGCCCTGATGATACCGTCAGTTTTTTACTGGATCGTTTTGAAATGAATCGAGACCGTTTGTTTTTAGTCGATGGTCCTGTCAATCTCAATCGAATTCAAGAAATTAATAGCCTCGTCAACAGACCTGATCTTAAATTCCCACCGTTTAAACCCAGTACACAGCCACAATTGGCGCGCAACAAAGACATGTTTGCGGCCATTAAACGCCATGATATTTTATTGCATCATCCGTTTGAGTCTTTCTCACCAGTGGTGGAATTTTTACGTCAAGCTGCGGCAGCCCCTGAAGTAATCGCCATCAAACAAACGCTCTACCGTACCGGCGCTGATTCACCTATCGTTGCCGCTTTAATTAGAGCCGCACGCGCAGGCAAAGAAGTTACTGTGGTAATTGAGTTAAGAGCGCGCTTTGATGAAAAAGCCAATATTGATTTAGCGTCAAAACTACAAGAAGCTGCCGTTCATGTGGTTTATGGTGTAGTGGGTTATAAAACTCATGCCAAAATGTGCTTGGTGTTACGCAGAGAAGGCAAAGAATTACGTCACTATGTGCATTTGGGCACAGGTAATTATCATCCTAAAACCGCACAAATTTACACTGATTACGGCTTATTCTCTTGCAATAAAGAATTAGGTGAAGATGTAAGGCGAGTATTTGCTCAGCTCACCAGTTTGGGTAAGGTGACTAAATTAAACAAATTATTACAATCGCCCTTTACCTTGCATAAAGGCATACTTGAAAAGATTGAACGGGAGATAACTCACGCCAAAAACGGCAAACCGGCAAAAATCATTATTCAAGTCAATGCCATCGTAGAAGAACAATCGATACAAGCTTTATATCGCGCCTCTCAAGCGGGTGTTGAAGTTAAGTTACTGGTCAGGGGAATTTGTTGCCTCAGACCAGGCATACCGGGCATTTCTGAAAATATAGAAGTACGCGCCATTATCGGTCGCTTTTTAGAGCACGCCCGTATTTATGCCTTTGCTAATGACGGCAATCAAGAAGTCTATGCCTCTAGCGCAGACTTAATGAATCGCAATATGTTCCGTCGCGTAGAGATTTGCTTCCCCATAGAAAGCAAACGTCTTTCTAACCGAATCTTGCATGACTTAGATTTATACTTAAAAGATAATACGCAGGCTTGGCTATTACAGCCCGATGGCAGTTACTTACAATTATTAAACACTAGCAATGACGGTCCTATTCAAGCACAAGCTCTAATTTTAGCGGAGTTACAGGCATCCTAATGACGACCATTATTGAAATTGCACAATTAGGTGCCAAAGTACTGCGTTTACACGCGGAGCCTATTACTGATGTCAGCAGCACTGAAACTTTGCAGCTTATTAAAAAACTGCAAGATACCCTAGCATCTACCGAAGGTGTGGGTATCGCTGCGCCTCAAATCAGTATTTCTAAGCAAGTCATCATTATTGCCTCGCGTCCGACCTTAAGATATCCAGAAGCTCCGGTGATGGAACCTACAGTCATGATTAATCCAATCTTTACTATGTTATCAGAGACTAAAGAAAAGGATTGGGAAGGTTGTTTGAGCATACCTGGCATTCGTGCTCGAGTACCGCGCTATAAAAAAATACAAGTTAAGTATCTTGATCACCTAGGCACTGTCATTGATATCGTTTTAGAAGACTTTGTCGCACGCGTGTTTCAACATGAGTTTGATCATTTACAAGGCAAGGTTTACCTAGACCAACTAGAGAGCAATGAAGATATTTATTCTGAAAGCGAGTATTTATTGGCGATTAAGTAATTGAAATCAGCACGTTGAGCCAACGACTTTGTCGTTAACCCAACATTGAGGCATGATATTGGGTTGCGAAAAGCACGCAACCCACAACTCTCCTTTATTTATCTATAGAATCCACATTTTTACTGGATTTTTGATGCAGATAATATTTCCAAACCAAAAACACACCTAACAAGGTTAAGATAATCAAGAAAATCACCACTAAGAATTTATATAAACCTTCATGACCTGTTCCTGACAAATTAGCTTCCATACCATTACCAACAGCACGTTCAGCATCAGCTCCTGATTGAACGACATCAATATCAGCGGTCTCTTTTTTTCTCACTAGCGCCGTTTCTGCCTCTATGCTTTTAGCCCTGTCCAAAGCAATTGCGGTTTCTAAATCTACTTTAGCTTTTAAACGCTGAGTTTCTAAGGCTTCTTGCTGTATTTTCAACTCAGATTGCTGCTTTATCAACTCACGCTCTTCATCTTCTTGAACCTGAGATCTAGCCTTATCTTGCAACCTTTCCTCATTAGCGACTTTTACTCGTGCATCGGCCTTGTCTTGGGCCGTTTTAGCACTGATTTCTGCCGATCTATTAGCAGCCGCTCTTTCTTGCATAACTCTTTTTTCTTGCTCGACAGCTCTTTGCTGATCCGCTTTAAGTTGCGCCTGTCTAAGCTCATTTTGCTGCCTAGCATAATCTGCTTGTACTCTAGCTAAATCTTTCGCGGCCGCATCATTTTGTTGCTCTACCGCTTCAAAGGCATTAATTTGATTGGTTAATTGATCCGCATGAGCAGTGCAGCAAAAAAACACGAATAGCCAAACTATCCTATTCATTTATTTCTCCACAGGGCAGCTAGCATTCGGTTGAATCCGCGTCTCAGTAGGGGAAGTCGATATTATGATAGTGGCACCAGGACGATACTCACAAGCTCTACCAACCTGAGCAGACGTAAACATTTTTCCATTTTCTGAATAGGCAATAGACACGCCTTCTACTAATATTTTATCAGAGACTAATGAGCCCGCTGCTGCACCTACTGCGCCACCGGCAATGGTAGTGCCTGTCGTGCCAAGGCCACCTAGCCCACCGAAACCGCCACCTAGTCCACCAGCAAGGGCACCTAATATTGCACCACCGACTTGAGCCTGCTTTTTTTGTTCTGAATTATCAACTTCAATCTTAGCAGGCAATATAGTAATGATTTTTATTGATCGCGCTGCTTGAGCGGTATTAACTTGACCTGCTCTGTATACGTTGGATTGTAAATTTGCACCTGTTGCAGCGCATCCACTTAAAATACTTACCACTGCTAATAATGCTATTTTGTTCATTTTAGTCTGCCTTTTGTGATTAAAAGTTTTAATTTACCGTGTAAAGGCAAATTTTATAACAATAGCGTATGCAAATGGCAAGAATTATTGGTGTAATCTTTCACGACAGCTAAACCGCGCGGCTATTTACTGACTTATAAGCTTAGAGATTATGTAAAAATCAAAAAGTGGCCTTTACCTATATCGCCCGTAAAACCTGCAAAGGCGGCTTATTCAGCACCTGTCTTACGCCCCAACAGCCGACTATACTGATCAAGACAGCATTAGTCACCGGCACCAACAGCCACAAATAAAAATTGGGATGATAACTAATATGCAGCACTTGCGTATATAAAGCTAAGAGCATAAATTCGCTAATCATCAACGCGAATACGCCAGACATTAAACCTAGTACGCTAAATTCAATAAAATGGGCGGTTCTTAATAAGCGGCGACTGGCGCCTAAAGTGCGCATCAGTGCGCCTTCATAAATACGTTGATCTAGCGTGGAATAAACAGCGGCTAGTAACACGATAAAGCCCGCCATTAAGGCGAAGTACAGCAAGAAATTAATCGCCTGTGTTAATTGCGTTAACAGGCTTTTAAATTGCTGCAAAATTAAATCAACTTCTAAGATAGTCGTGCTGGGATATTTCTTTACCAAGGCATTTAATAACTCTTTCTGGTTTTCTGCTAAGTAAAAACTGGTGATAAAAGTGCTGGGATACGCATCCAAGGTTCCTGGTGAAAAAATCATATAAAAGTTAGGCCTCATGGTATCCCAGCGTAAGCTACGAATATTAGCCACTGTGGCATGCAATTGCTGACTACCCACGGTAAAGATTAAACTATCACCTACTTTTATGATTAAACTCTCTGCTAACTTTTGTTCAACTGAGACTTGACCCGGTAGTGTATCCGTCCACCATTCGCCTGCTTGCAATTTGTTTTCATTAGGAAGATTTTCTGCCCAAGTCAGACTTAAATCTCTATGGATAGCATTGTCACCCTTACTATCTTTACTGACTCTTTTTTGCACTGCCTGATCATTTATGGCAGTCAAGCGACCTTTTACGACCGGATAAAATTCACTGCCCGTAATGTGCTGCTGTGTCAGTTCTTCTTTGAATTCTTGCACTTGATTCGGGAAAATATTCAAGGCGAAATGATTGGGCGCATCTTTAGGTAATTGTTGCTGCCAATCATTGATGATATCGTTGCGCACATTAAAACTAAGTAACATAGCAACCAAGGTAATGCTGAACGCCAAAATTTGGCTGATACTAGCGCGATTATTTCTTAATAGCCCTTGCAGACTTAGTCGCCATAATAAAGACATGCCATCTAGGCGTTTATGCATTAACTTCAATAAAGCCATCATCAGCAAGCCCAGTACCATTAAGGTAATCAGACCTACGCCTAAAACACTAGTCGTCATTTTTAGATCGTGAGTATATTTCCAAATTAATAGACTGATAATACTGATAGCTAAGCCATAAACTAACCAAACAGCAGGTTGTCTAGGCTCTAATTCCCGACGTAACACTCTTAATGGTGACACTTGTTTAAGTCTTAACAACGGTGGCAAAGCAAAACCTAATAACACTACCATACCGATTATAAAACCAAAAAACAGCGAATCTAAGTTAGGCATTGCTATAGGCTGCGGTAATAGCTCTCGTAAAATATAAAACAAGCCGACTTGAGAACAATAACCTAAGGCTGTACCCATGGCGCTAGCAAATAAACCTAACACTATAAATTGGCTACTGTATAGCCACAAAATTTCTCGCTGTTTAAGACCTAGGCAACGGAATAAAGCGGTGGCATTAAAGTGTCGTTCAGTATATCGCGTGGTCGCCATAGCAATCGCAACACCCGCAATCAAAATAACCAGAATGCTCGATAAACCTAAATAACGTTCGGCACGGTCGAGCGCCGAACTGAGTTCGGGGCGATTATCATGGCTATCCATAATACGCTGTGAAGGATTCAATTGCGGATTAAGCCACTCTTTATAGGCCTCTAAGGCACTGACATCACCGATAAATTGAAAATAGTAATGTACCTGACTACCCGGCTGTATGACGCCAGTTGCAAGCAAATCTAGCTCATTGATCATGACTCGCGGCGAAAAGCTAAAAAAATCACCTTTCTTGTCGGGCTCGTAAGTAATAGTTTTAGTCACTAACAAGGGCTTTTCACCCACAGTGATTGTATCTCCTAGCTTTAGCTTAAGAGCTGATAATATGCGTTTATCTAGCCAAGCCGTGCCCAGCCCTGGACCATGATGAGCTATAGTTTCAGCCCTCAAATCACCATCGCTAGTTTTTAAAAAACCACGTAAAGGATAAGTGTCGCTAATTGCCTTAACACTCGTCAGTAACAATTCATCATGTTCAATCAAAACACTGGGGAATTCGGCGGTACGTGCCGTCGTTAAATGTAACTGACTGGCTTGCTCTAACCATTCAGGCGCTATAACTTCTGGGCTGGCTATCACTAAATCAGCCCCTAATAATTCAGCGGCTTGATGGTTCATAGTACGCTGCAAACGATCTGAGAATAAAGCTATCGCCGTAGAACTGCTGACCGCGATTATCAATGCCAAGATCAATAGAGTCAATTCACCAGAGCGACTATCGCGCCAGAGTAAACGTAAGGCCAGATTAAAACGGCTCATACCAAGCAACCTGCTTCTAGTTGAAGGGTGCGTTGACATCTAGCCGCTAGATCGTGGTCATGAGTGACTAAAATTAAGGTCGTGTGATTTTCCTGATTCAATTCAAACAACAGCTCAATAATAGTCGCACCGGTTTTACTGTCTAAGTTACCAGTAGGCTCATCGGCAAATAAAATAGCGGGGCGAGTCACAAAGGCTCTGGCCAAAGCCACCCGTTGCTGTTCACCGCCTGATAGTTGCTTGGGAGTATGTGATAAACGCTGCGCTAAGCCTACTCGATGCAGCAATGCCGTTGCAGCAGCTTTTGCTGTTTTATCGCCTCTTAATTCTAAAGGCAGCATAACGTTCTCTAAGGCAGTCAATCCTGGCAATAACTGAAAGGATTGAAACACAAAGCCAATTAACTCATTACGCAATGCTGACCGTCCATCTTCATCCATTGTAATGATGGATTTTCCATTGAGATAAATAGATCCAGAACTGGGCTTATCTAAGCCCGCCAGTAGACTTATTAAGGTAGATTTACCAGAACCTGACTCGCCAACGATAGCAATACTTTCACCAGATTTGATTATCAAATCTATCGATGACAAGATATGTAACAATCCTTCAGAAGTTAACACTGACTTACCTAGGCTTTCTGTTACTATAACGCTGTTTGTTACTTGATTAATTTGAGTTTTCATCATGTTTAGATTGTTATGTCTTATGATTATTTCATTGCTATCACTACAGACCATGGCAGAGCCAGTCATTGTAGTTTTAGGCGACAGCATCAGTGCTGGCTATGGGATACCTGTGGAACAAGGCTGGGTATCCTTATTACAAAAAAAATTACTCAATCATCATAGTCGCTACACCCTTTACAATGCTAGCATTAGTGGTGAAACCAGTGCCGGTGGTTTAGCTAGAATTGACACCTTATTAAACACCCAAAAACCTAATATTGTCCTGCTACAATTAGGCGCTAATGACGGCCTACGTGGTTTGTCACCGGTAGAGTTAAAAAATAATCTTGTAGAAATAACCCGCCGCGCTCAGAATGCTGGCGCCGCTGTTTTATTACTCAGCATGAAGATTCCACCCAATTATGGCAAGCGCTATGTTGATCTGTTTTATAATGTTTATCCGCAATTAGCTCAACAATTGAATATAACATTAGTGCCTTTTTTACTTGAAGATGTTGCACTTCATAAAGATTTAATGCAGGCTGACGGCCTACATCCTAATGCAAAAGCGCAAGCCATACTTGCAAACAAAATCGAACCTTACCTACTCACTTTACTTCAATAAACGAGCCTTTCTGATGACTGCATTAACATTGAAACAAGCTAATCTTATTATAAATACCGCAGTCCATGTGGCCAGAGAATTAAATATGGCTCCTTTAACCGTGGTCGTACTCGATACCGCTGGCCATATTAAAGCCATGCAACGAGAAGACGGTGCTAGCCAAGTAAGACAACAAATTGCCACGGCAAAAGCCTGGGGAGCAGTCAATATGGGCGTATCATCACGCAGCTTAGCCGCGGTGGCAACACAACGCCCCGACTTCATGAATGCCTTAATTGATGTGGCCGACGGCAAAATTATGCCGGTCCCTGGTGGCGTATTAATTCGTGATGCTGACAATAAGCTGCTGGGTGCTGTTGGTATCAGTGGTGACATCTCTGATCAAGATGAGCGCTGCGCCATTGCAGGCATAGAAGCCGTAGGCTTTTTCGCAGGCATTTAAACCAAATCTACTATTAGATTAATAGACTCGCTTATTTTGTTAATCAAACGTTATTTAGCTATTTTTTTCTGCTGTACGCTATTCTGGCTATTACCCTTTGCAGCTTATGCCGATGATGCAGTAACAGAAGTTATCGATGCTGAAATCACTTTGCATAACGATCATTATGTCGTGTCTGCAGACATGGTTTATCAGCTCAATAAAAAAGCAACGGCCGCCTTACAAAGCGGCGTCCCTCTATTCTGGTCAATTCAAATAAAACTATTGCAACATCGCAATATTTTATGGGACAAAACCTTATTTAAGACAGAGATACATTACCGCCTGCAATATCAAGCTTTGCTCAATAGTTATCGAGTCACCAACGAAAGTAGCGGTGAAACGTATAACTTTTCCACGCTCTATGCAGCCTTAGATTTAATGTCAGCCATTCATGATGTCCCACTCATAGAAAAATCAAAACTATCTCTAAAAGAAGATTATCTTTGCGCATTGAAAATAAATTTTGATCGCAATTTGCTACCCTTGCCGCTACGACCGCTTGCCTATATTGACAAGCAATGGTTTTTATCCAGTAACTGGACACTATGGCCACTGAAAAAGTAAAACTTCCTGTTAACCTGTTTGCGTTAATCCTATTTGGGCTGATTCTGCTGTCATTACAGCTCATGAGCTCAGCGACACAAGAATCCTCAGAATTAAGCGCACTCTATTCATGGCTGCTACTCATCAATGCGCTGGGATCTGTCGTGCTGTTGACTTTAGTCGGCGCTAATATTTATACGTTAATTAAGCATACTAAAAAACGCGAAGCAGGTTCTCGACTGACTAGGCGCATGGTGTCACTATTTGTAGTCTTGGCTCTTGCTCCCGCAGTTATTGTATTTTATTTTTCTATGCAATTTTTACATCAAGGCATTGATAGTTGGTTTAATGTAGAAATGGACCGAGCTCTTGAAGACGCATTAGAGTTAAGTCAATCTTCATTAGATCAACGAATGCGTTGGCATCTTAAGCAAACTCAGCAACTCACTGAAAAACTCCAAGACTCCTCAGAAAATAGAGCGGCCTTAGACATGGAAAATTTACGTGAGCTATCCGGCGCATCAGAAATGACCCTTTTTTCTCGTCAAGGTCGAATCATTGCTTCCAGCAGCATTAATCTGGGAGATATTTTACCTAGCTTACCCGATAAGAATATCTGGTTACAGTTGCGGCAGAATGGTGAATATGCAGCCGTTGCACCGCTACATGAAGAAAAGCTTATGGTCCGTGTTATTGCCAAGATCGACGCTCAAGAGCCGCAATATTTACAGGCCTTATACCCGATACCGGTAAGAATTTACGATTTAGCCGATTCAGTAGAATTTGCCTTCGTACGTTACAAAGAAATGAAGTTTCTAAGACACTCTTTGAAGATGAGCTTCTCACTAGCTTTATCTTTAGTCTTATTGATGAGTTTATTAGCTGCTATATGGGTCGCTTTTATCAGTATTCGTAATATCATTGAGCCGGTAAAACAACTCGTTAAAGGCACGCAAGCAGTAGCATCTGGGCATTATGATGAGCAACTCCCGGTCATTGCTCAAGATGATCTTGGCTTTTTGGTTGAATCCTTTAATGAAATGACACATCGTATTGCTATGGCCAGCGATGAAACTCGAATAGCGGGTATTGAGGTAGAAAATCAACGCGCTTATTTAGAAACCATACTCGCTAATTTAACAGCCGGCGTAATCAGTTTTGATGTCTCGTATAATATACGCACAGCAAATCAAGCAGCCTACCGAATTTTTCATGTTCATGTTAATCAATTCATAGGCCGCCAATTATTAGACCTTATAAAAGACCGCTCTGAGCTCGCAGAACCGTTAAAATCCATCCAACGATCATTAGAGCAGGCTGAAGACATTTGGCAGCAACGCATTGCTTTCTTAGGCCCTAATGGACGCCAAGAATTATTATGTAGAGGAACCCCCTTATACTCTCAAGAAGGCCTGCGGGTCGGAGGAGTTGTTGTTTTTGATGATGTCACTGATTTAATACAAGCACAAAAAAATGCCGCATGGGGCGAAGTTGCAAGACGACTTGCACATGAAATAAAAAACCCATTAACACCCATACAATTATCAGCAGAACGTTTACAGCATAAACTAGCTGATAAATTAGAGCCTGCCGATGCAGAAATGTTACAAAGGTCAACAAGAACGATTGTTCACCAAGTTGAAGCCATGAAAGAAATGGTTGATGATTTTTCTGAATATGCCAAACCATCAAAAAAAGAAACCGTAGATATTGACCTATCTCGGCTAGTACAAGAAATTTTAGCGCTCTATGCACTGAAATCAGGTGTAAAATTCAAGACTCATTATGAATCAAGCTTGTTAATGGTCAATGGTGACCCCATCAGTCTAAGACAAGTTTTGCATAATTTAATAAAAAATGCCCTAGAAGCTATAGGTGCAGCAGGATTAATTGAAATCAGCGTACACCGTGTGCAAAAAAACAATACTGACTTTATAGAACTTGCGCTCTACGATGACGGACCCGGTATTAAAGAAGAACAAATAGAGAGCATATTTGAGCCTTATGTGACGACTAAAACTAAAGGCACAGGACTAGGCTTAGCTATAGTAAAAAAAATAATAGAAGAACACGGTGGTGCTATATGGATAGACACTAGTCGTGAAGTCGGAGCCGGCTTTATAATTCAGCTCCCTGCATGTCACTCTGAACCGCTATAAAGATCATGACCACAAACACACCGCGCATTTTAGTTGTAGATGACGAACCCGATATTCGCAGATTAGTTTGTGAAATACTCGAAGATGAAGGCTATCAAGTGTCTTCAGCAGAAGATGCTAATACTGCCAGAGCATTAAAAACATCTATGCAACCCAATCTAATTCTGCTCGATATCTGGATGCCAGATACCGATGGCATTACTTTGCTAAAAGAGTGGGTGACTGAAGACACGTTATTATGCCCCGTTATCATGATGTCAGGACATGGGTCGGTAGAAGCGGCAGTTGAGGCTACACGCCTTGGAGCCTATGACTTTCTTGAAAAACCTTTATCGATGGCAAAACTATTGTTAATCGTTACTAGGGCGCTAGAAGCTAGTCATTTGCAAATAGAAAATGCCGGACTTAAACAACTGTTAGCCGCAGACATAGAGCCAGTAGGTAAAAGTGCGGCGGTAGCTAGAAGCAAAGATCAATTAAAACGCTTAGCTCAGCATGATACTCGCGTATTGTTTTATGGAGAGCCTGGCGTAGGCAAAGAACTTTATGCGCGCTACCTGCATAACAATAGCTCTCATCGAGAAGGTCCATTTATTGACGTTGCCGTTGGTAGCATATCACCCGAAAATTCAGCGGTAGAATTCTTTGGCAAAGAAATTAACGGTAAGGTTTATCCAGGTCTATTAGAACGCGCACATAAAGGCACCCTATTTCTAAGTGAAATTAGCGGCATGGATAAAGAAACGCAATTGCGATTACTAAGTGCCTTAGAATCCAGTTCTTTTTTAAGAGTAGGTGGCAGCGAATCCGTCCGCGTTGATGTCCGAGTGGTGGCCTCAACACGCATCGGCATGGAAGATGAAGTTAAGTCAGGGCAATTCAGACAAGACCTTTATTATATGCTTAATGAAGTCACCATCAACATTCCGCCATTACGTGAACACAATGAAGATGTGCCTGCATTATTAAGCTTTTATGTTAATTATTTTGTTAATCAAGATAAACTGGCTTTTAGAAAATTCTCCATGGCAGCACAAAATTTCTTACGTAATTACAGCTGGCGTGGTAATGTACGCGAATTGAAAAATTTAGTACAACGGTTAATGATTCTTGGCGTAGGCGAAGAAATAGAGCTTGATGAAGTAAAATCCGCACTTGGCACCATAGTTAGTGATATCATGGCGTCACCATCAGTACCCGAATTTTTTAATCTACCGCTAAAAGAAGCGCGAGATCATTTTGAAAAAACTTATTTAGAATATCATTTTGAGCGCACAGGTGGCAGCGTAGCAAAATTATCAGCAGTTATTGGCATGGAGCGCACTCACCTTTATCGTAAGTTACACTCCTTAAATATTAAATTATAGCCGAGCAAAACGCTTAAGGTTAAGGCTGAAGTATTAATTTATTTCACCTTTTATCCTACAGTTTTTTGTTTAAACCAAAATAAACATTGAAAAAAACTACAATGTTTAGTAGAATTCTCGCTCTTTTATTGAGCCTTTACAGAAAGACTAAGTAACGATGAAAACATTTAGTGCAAAAGCAGAAGAAGTTAAACGCGATTGGTATGTAGTTGATGCAGATGGAAAGACCCTAGGTCGCCTTGCTTCTGAGATTGCACGTCGTCTTCGCGGCAAACATAAACCAGAATACACACCGCATGTTGATACCGGTGATTACATTATTGTTGTTAATGCTGAAAAAATTGGCGTTACTGGCAATAAAGAAAAAAAGAAGTTATATCAACATCACACCGGTTATATAGGCAACTTAAAAACCGTAACACTCGGAAAATTAAGACAAACGTTCCCAGATCGTATTCTTAATACCGCTGTTAAAGGTATGCTGCCAAACAATCCATTAGGTCGTGCAATGTTCAAGAAATTGAAAGTTTATGCCGGTCCTGAACACGATCACCAGGCCCAACAGCCAAAAGTTTTAGAATTATAAGCGAGTAGACCATGGCAGCAGCTCAGTATTACGGAACAGGTCGTCGTAAAAGTGCAATAGCACGCGTTTACGCAACATCCGGCACAGGAATAATCACTGTTAACAAGAAAACCTTAGAAGACTATTTTGGTCGTAAAACCGATCAAATGGTTTCTTGCCAACCACTTGGGTGTGTTGAGCTTGAAGGTAAATTCGACATTAATGTGATAGTTAAAGGCGGCGGCCCTTCCGGTCAGGCAGGCGCTATTCGTCACGGCTTAACACGTGCACTAATGGAATATGACGAAAATTTACGTCCAGCCCTTAGAAAAGCAGGTTTTGTTACACGTGACTCGCGTATCGTTGAACGTAAAAAAGTTGGCTTACATAAAGCCAGAAAACGTCCACAATACTCTAAACGTTAATCCGCTGTTTCATGGTCGGTAATTCAAATTACTTATTATGAAATAAAAGGGCTGCATTCTTACGAATGCGGCCCTTTTTTATGCACTTTAACCTAGCAAAAATAAAAATAACCTCAGAAAAATCAACTTTGCATTAACGCATACCCCCTCAGACACACAACGCTGTTAACTGAAGGCTCAGATAATCTACTTTTAACATGCGAAACATGATTTTTTCTAATCGTAATGCTAGAATCAACAAACTTGTGACTAAGAGAGCCAATGGATGTCAACGAATTCAAAAAAAACACCTAACACCTCGCTCGCACTAGAATTTAAAAGCAGTAATTTTTCTGTTCCCGTCTTAGCTTTATCTAGCGATGATTTAATTACTATAGAGCAACAATTACAAGAGAAAGCAAGCGTAGCACCTGATTTTTTTAAAAACTTACCGGTGGTCATAGATTTACAAGCATCTAATAAATTAGAGTGTAATATTGATATAGAGACGCTGACTGCTGTTATTAAAAAAGTCGGTTTATTACCTATAGGGATACGTGGCGGCAACGCACAACAAAACAAACAGGCATTAAATTTACTCATTCCCGTATACTCTGTAAACCATGGAGTAACTACCGAAGAGCCTCAAAAACAGCAAACTCCTGCCCCAACACCTGAAACAGAAACTCGCGACACCTCGACTATGCTGATAACTCAGCCCATCCGTTCGGGGCAGCGCATATACGCAACAGGTGACTTAATAATTACGGCTCAAGTTAGCTCCGGCGCCGAAATTATGGCCGAAGGCAACATTCATGTTTACAACACATTAAGAGGCCGAGCTTCAGCAGGTATTCAAGGCAACAAAGATGCCCGCATCTTTTGTTTTGACTTACAAGCCGAACTCATCTCTATTGCTGGCATTTATAAAGTCAGCGAAGATATCGGTGCGTCCGTCCGTAACAAACCTGTTCAAATCTATTTACAAAACCAAGCATTAATCATTCAAGACCTTTTACAACATCACTAATTAGAGGAATAATTGTGGCAAGAATCATAGTAGTAACATCAGGCAAAGGCGGCGTTGGTAAAACAACTACAAGTGCTGCTATTGCCATGGGGCTTGCAAAAAAAGGCCATAAAACAGCCGTTATTGACTTTGATGTAGGCTTACGTAATCTTGACTTAATTATGGGCTGTGAACGCCGCGTAGTTTATGACTTTGTTAATGTCATCAACGGTGAAGCAACACTTAATCAAGCATTAATTCGTGATAAGAACTGTAACCTACTCTACATTTTGCCAGCCTCGCAAACTCGAGACAAAGATGCCTTAAGTCAAGAAGGTGTAGGTAAAATTCTAGAGGAACTAAAAAAAGACTTTAAATATATAGTCTGTGATTCTCCAGCAGGTATCGAAAAAGGAGCTCATTTGGCAATGTATTTTGCCGATGATGCTTTTATAGTCACCAATCCTGAAGTATCTTCAGTGCGAGATTCCGATAGAATGCTCGGCATTTTATCTAGCAAATCACGTAGAGCAGAACAAAACGAAGAACCTATTAAAGAGTACCTGCTGTTATCACGTTACTCACCAGACCGAGTAAAACTAGGCGAGATGCTTAGCCTTGAAGATGTACAAGATATTTTATCTTTGCATTTATTGGGCGTAATTCCAGAATCTAAATCAGTACTTAATGCATCAAACTCAGGCATGCCGGTTATTCTCGACGAAAAAAGCGATGCAGGTCAAGCCTATGCAGACATTGTTGATCGCTATTTAGGTGAAGAGAGACCGCATCGTTTTATCGATGAAGATAAAGGCTTCTTTAGGAAGCTATTCGGGGGTAAATAATGAGCTTACTGGACTATTTTAAAATATCTAAGGCAAGCACTGCATCACTTGCAAAAGAGCGATTACAAATTCTGGTAGCTCACGAACGGACTTCTCGTAATCAACCCTCTTATCTTCCTCAGATGCAAAAAGAATTACTGGAAGTGATACGAAAATATATTAACGTAGGGCAAGACGCAATCTCCGTTAGCTTTGAGCAAGATGAAAATCAGGAAACACTAGAATTAAACATAGTGCTACCTGACCTTCCGATTAAAAACACATAATCTTTTTTCTCTCATTCATACAGGTGACTTAAAATGTTAAATATAATCGGTGATGCGGCTGGTAAAATATGGCAATATCTAGATCAAAATGGATCTGCTAGCGTAACAAAAATCACGAATGAAACTGGAATAAATAAAAATGATATACAGCGTGCTATTGGCTGGTTACTCAAAGAAGACAAACTCTGCATTGAAGTAAAAGGCCGTATAGAAACATTATCATTAAAATAATGCCCAGCACAGGCATTAGATAATTCATAGAAAAAACTGGTAAGCTCTTATTTCTGCTAAAACAGAAGTTAGAGTTTACCGGACTTCATCGCTTAACAAGCTAAATAATAGCCGTAAAAACTCCCCGCCCAAAAACAATCAAGCATCGCTATAAGAATCCTCTTATACTATTAATCAAATACAGCCTATAGTTTATTGGCCTATCTAATATTTCTGAAATAACTCAGTGCGGAGCATCCTATATGCAAGCTAAAAACGGATTTTTCATTAACTTTATTCGGCTAGCAGGTCCATTCTGGAGCTCTGAAAACAAAGGTCTTATCCGCAACCGAACCCTCGCTCTTTTTTTTCTCACCGCATTACAAATTGGCATTGCCGTTGTTATTACTGAATGGAGCGCTGATCTCTTTAATGCCTTAGAACAACACTCAATGCAAGGGTTATTCAGGCAAATAGGTCTACTGATACTTATTTTTACTGCCAGCATGGGCATTACCTATTTGCATTTAATTGTTAAACGACATTTACAAATCAGCTGGCGAGCATGGTTAACAGAGCGCGTTATCGGCCAATGGATGAATAAAGGCCATCAATATCAAGTTTTACATATACAAACCATAGATCATGACAACCCTGATGGCCGTATCGCAGAAGACATACGTATTTCAACAGAAGTCGCTATAGAATATAGTCACGCAATATTTTATAGCGCTTTGCTATTCATTAGTTTTTCACAAATACTCTGGGCGCATTCCGGCGTCATTAACATTGATTTAGGTCTTTTTACGCTGCCTATATACGGTTATTTAGTCTGGATAGCTATTATTTATTCAGTCAGCGCCTCTATGTTCGGCTGGTGGGCAGGAAAGCCCTTAACAACCACAACCAAAATCATGCAATCAGCTGAAGCTAATTTTCGTTTCGGCCTAGTGAAGGCTAGAGAAAACTCTCAAGCCATTGCACTTATTCATGGTGAACTAAATGAGCAAAGACGCTTCCACCACCTATTTTTATCCATTACCGAAATTTATAATCGACAAAGCCATGCCTTTGCCAACATCCTGCTATTCAATTCAGGTTATTCAGTCTTGTCGATGGCATTCCCTATCCTAGCCGCTGCACCACGCTTTATCTTAGGCAGCATTACTCTAGGCGCATTAATGCAATCAGTACAAGCTTTTCAACAGCTATCAACCGCAATCTCATGGCCAGTCAATAATATGGCAGGCATTGCACAATGGAGAGCATCAGTAGAGCGTGTATTGGCTCTAGTTAAAGCATTGGATGACTTAAAGCAAGAAATTTCCCGACCAGATCCACAGCGCATTTTATTAGAAAAACCTGACCAATCTATACTGCGCTTAAAAAACCTATGCCTCTCCAAACTCGATGGCGAGGTTATTTTATGCAATGTTAATGCTGAAATTAATTTAGGTGAGCGGGTACTCATTACCGGCGATGCCTTTACAGGCGCCAGATTATTTAAAGCCATTGCCGGACTTTGGCCTTGGGGATCTGGCGGCATCGAATTACCTGATAGCGAACCCATGTTCTTCATGCCACCTCGTCCCTACTTACCAGATGGCACACTCCATGCCACTATTTGCTATCCATCGCCCTGCGAAACCTTCAGCTTAGATTCAATTCTAGCAGCGCTGAGACTAACGGGACTGACTCAATTACTAGATCAACTTGAGCACACTGATAATTGGGAAAACACATTAAATCCAGAACAGCAACAACGCTTAGGTTTAGTTAGACTGCTACTCTATAAACCCAAATGGGTACTCTTAGAAGAAGCCTTTGATTCGCTAAGCGCTGAAGACGAAGTCGCAATGTTCCGTTTGATCTGCCAACAACTGCCCGATGCCGCGATATTAACTATCAGTCATCAAGCTAAAATTGCTGATTTTCATCACAAAACCCTAGCCTTATAGAGCCCTATCATTGTGATCACTCGCCCATATCAGCCACCTAAAAAACTCCGAGGCGTTAACCTCGGAGGTTGGCTAGTGTTAGAAAAATGGATGACGCCTAGCTTGTTCGCTGGCCTTAATGCCGAAGATGAAACTTCGT
This sequence comes from Methylococcales bacterium, assembly GCA_003584895.1. Taxonomy (GTDB): domain Bacteria; phylum Pseudomonadota; class Gammaproteobacteria; order Methylococcales; family Methylomonadaceae; genus Methylobacter_C. Next base: position 2,879 of record QVQF01000148.1, on the reverse strand, counting down.
ACTGCGTAGAACTAGGCGCAAAAGCCACGCCGGCACTCCATGAGCATTGGCATCATTTTATTAACCACTCAGACTTTGCTTGGCTGGCCAGCATCGGTATCAATGCTGTACGAATTCCTATAGGTCATTGGCTGTTTGGCGCAGATTATCCTTACCACCCGGCTTACGGTAGCTCTTTACACCCTTATGTTGAAGGTGGCTTAGTCATACTTGACCAGGCCTTTGATTGGGCCGAAGACCTTGGTTTAGTGATAGTTCTAGACTTACACGCAGCCCCCGGTTGCCAAAATGGTTTCGACAACGGCGGCATCCTGAATGTCTGTGAATGGCATACTAAGCCAGAATATATTCAACACTCGCTCAATATACTTGAACGCTTATCTGAACGTTACCATAATCGCCCCGCCCTGCATGCCATAGAAGTCTTAAATGAACCGCACAGCACACTCGATACCGCACTGTTAAAACAATACACCACAGATGCTTACCAACGCATTCGTAAATATTGCCCAGCCGATCAAGTCGCCGTGGTTTTTCATGATGGTTTTCGTTCCTTTAGAGACTACAGCGACTTCCTTTGCGAACCTGACTATTCAAATATTATCTTAGACATACATCGCTACCAATGCTTTGGTCGTGCCGAACAAGATGCCAATATCTACGACCATATCCGCGATGCCGTCATCGAATGGCAACATGAAGCTAATGATATTATTACCGAATTCAACCATGCGGCTTATGTCGGGGAATGGAGCTTGGGCATGGATTATCGTAGCGAATCAGCATGGTCTAAAAGCCCGTTTAATTATCCAGCGAAAGCCATGGATAATTTCCAAACTAACCTTGCTTTTCGAGGCTATGCCGCCGCCCAACTACTCACCTTTGAAAAATATCTAGGTTGGTTCTTTTGGAGCTATAAAACCGAAACCATGCCCGGCTGGAGTTTTAAAGACTGCGTAGCGAATGGCTGGCTGCCTAATAACTTTAATGATGAGCACCCTAACATTTGATACCTACATCCATGTACTCTAGATCCCGGCAGTCCATGCTGGGATGACGACTTAAGCGTTTTAAGCGATTTATAAGAGTGTTTTATTTACCCACCACGACTCACACAAAGCCTCCATCTAAACCATGCAGCTCCCCAAACTACGCACACTACAACGCGCCACATGGCTTAAGGTTCATCTTTATCTTGCCCTCAGTGTAGGCTTTCTTTTCGCGCTTATGGGACTTACCGGCAGCCTGAGCATGTATCGTGTAGAACTGGATGAACTATTCAATCCACAGTTGGTTATTGAACAAGCTCAAGGCAGTTACCAATCTCTTGATAAAATCATGGCCGCAGTCAAAGCGGCCCATCCCACTCGATATGGCGCTTGGACCTTAGAAATGCCACGCTCAGCACATAGCATGGCGACCGTCTGGTATGACAAACCGACTGAGACTTTTTTTGAGCTTTATGCACCGCTCATGGTATCGGTCAATCCTTATACCAGCGAAGTCGTTGCTAGTCGTTTTTGGGGACAAACCGCCACCACTGGGCTACTTGATTGGCATACCCAATTAAAGCTAGATCGTTTTGGCTGGAACACCGTAGGTTTATTAGGCGTGTTGTTATTGATATCTTGCGGCACCGGGCTCTATTTATGGTGGCCCGGCCTTAAAGCTTTACCGCAAACCTTTAAACTACGTCATCAATCCGGCATGATGTGGTTGGCCTTCGACTTACATCGCTTAATAGGTCTGTTCAGCGCACCACCCCTGATGGTATTAGCCTTTACCGGCCTATTGCTCAGTTATCCTATCATCCTAGAAACCCTAGTTGGCAGCTCAGGTATGGAGCATGGAGAAACCGGACGAAATATTACCAGCACCGCCATACCAAACAATCACCCTACCGGCTTATCCGCCGCGTGGTTTGTTGCCCAAAGCGCCTTTCCCAAAGCAGAACTCAGACGCGTCACCACGCCTGCGGGTGATACCGGCATCTATAGGATTAATATCAGGCAAGCTGGCGAAGTTAATCATAGACACCCCTACACCACGGTTTGGGTAGATCGCTGGAGCGGACAGATCAAGGAAGTACGAAATCCTAACACCTTCTCTTCTGGCGAGGCTTTTACTACGTGGGTTTGGCCATTACATACCGGAGAAGCCTTAAGCGCCACAGGGCGCTTAGCTTGGTTTTTTAGCGGCATCAGTTTATTCGTGCTGTATATCAGTGGCTTACTACGCTGGCTGTGTAAAATCGGCAAAGTAAAAGATCGAGTGGTTAACCTTGCCGCTATTAAGCCTAAGCTGCTACGGCTTAAAACACGACTATTAGAACTGATAGCGCTAGTGATAAAGCATGCACCCAAAATTTACGCACAAATTAGGGGTTGGATCAGTAAGGCAATAGATCAGAGGCGTCAATAAAAACATGATGATCATACAAGGTCGGGCACATCTTTTCATGCCCGACAAATATAGCTATAGAATTTAAGAGTTAACGACACCCTAACTTCTGTCGCCATTATGTCGGGCAACGATAAAAACGTTGCCCGACCTACAATTACATCCCATCAACCTATACCCAAAAACGCCTTAACTTTAGTAATACGGCATAACAAGGCAAACTCAATCACTAAAATAAAAATCAGCGACAACCCTAATAATGGTAACAAGGTGCCTAAAGCCACGATCACCAAACCTAATAATAACGGTAACTTTTGATTCCTAGGTGCCTTAGGCGCGCCTAAACTATCGACAGGTTTGCGTGACCACCACATGACTACCCCACTTATTGTTATCAACAGTATGCCCAGCGCCGTAAACAAGCCTAACAACTGATTAACCCAGCCGAATAGCTGACCTTCATGCACAGAAATACCAAT